>JAEUQD010000151.1 GCA_016789925.1 Bryobacterales bacterium
GCCCAGGTTACGGTAGGCGAGCAGGTACATTTTGAGCGACTTCAACTCGAGGCAGAGCTTGCGCGGGGTGTAGGTGAGGGTTAGGGTGCCGTGGTCAGGGAGTCCGGTGCGCGGGCAGACGGAAGTGAACTCGGGAGTCGCGATGGTAATTTCGTAGGAAGGGAACTGATTCTCCCAACATTCGATTTCCGGGAGGGCGGCGTCGAGTCCGGCGGCGGCGTGCTGGTCAGTGTATTCGGCCGATTTTTTCATTCGGCCTCCAGCGTGCGCGCCAACAGGTCGAGAAAGAGCCCGACATCGGTGACGACGCCGACGGCCTGGCCGGTGCCGCGGTCACTGACCTTGGTGGCGACGGCGGGGTTGATGTCGACGCAGACGATCTTCACCCAACTGGGCAGCATGTTGCCCGTGGCGATGGAGTGGAGCATAGAGCCGAGACAAAGGACGAGACCGGCGCCGCGCAATTGCTCGGCATAGGCGTCCTGGGCCTGGTTCATGTCGGTAATCGTATCGGGTAGAGGGCCATCGTCGCGCAAACTGCCGGCGAGGACAAACGGGACGCCGGCTTTGACGCACTCATAGAGGATGCCGCTGGTGAGGCGCGAGGATTCGACCGCCTGGCGGATGCCACCTGCGCGGTAGATGGCGTTGATGGCGCGCATGTGATTGCGGTGCCCGTGTTCTTCCTGCCGTCCATCCATCTGGCGGATACCGAGCGAGGTGCCGAGCAAGGCGGCTTCAATGTCGTGGGTGGCAACCGCGTTGCCACCCAGCAGAGCGTCGACATAGCCTTTGCGGATGAGGGTTGCCAGTGGCTTCTGGCCGCCGGTGTGGACAACGACGGGTCCGGCGACGATCACGGTGCGTAAACCGAGTTCGCGATTATGCTTCAGCAGGGCGACGGTCTGCCGAACCGCCGTGTCCACCTGGCGCTCGGAAGAGATGCCATTGGACATGAAGGCGAAGTGCAACCGGTCGCGCTCCTTGGATTCCGGGATGACGCGGATGCCGCGCATGCCCACGACGACACGGTCGCCCGCGCGCAAATCCCGCAGGCGGCGGCAAAAAGCGCCGGACTCGGTGACCACAATCATCGCGTCCATGCGCTGATTGTCGACGGTGATCCAGTTGCCGTTGTGCCGCACCATGGTGCGGTGGTTGGTGGTGGAATAGAAATCTTCCGGAGCGCAGCAGTCCTTCTCAACCAAGCCTAGTTCGGCATCGGACGTATCGACAGGGGTGCACCCCAGACCGAGCAACTGGCCGAGCATGCGCTGCATGGCCGCGGCATCCGGAGCTTCAATGCGCAGACGCAGATGAGACGGGTCGCTATTGGTCTTCCCAATGTAGAAGCGGTCGACTTCGAACCGGCCGTTGTATTCGACAACAGTGTCGAAGATCTGCTCCATGATGTGGGAGTCGATCAGGTGACCTTCGGCTTCGACGACTTCACTGAGAGCCGCCTGCGAAGAAATCGAGTCAGACAAACGTACTCCAGTCAGCCCGGAACAGGGCCGGGCTAGGGTAAGAATTACTTCTTGAACAGGTTATCAAACGCGGCGCGCGCGTCTTGCGGAGAGCGAGG
Source organism: Bryobacterales bacterium (assembly GCA_016789925.1). GTDB lineage: Bacteria > Acidobacteriota > Terriglobia > Bryobacterales > Bryobacteraceae > JADLDI01. The sequence continues at coordinate 1,586 of JAEUQD010000151.1, forward strand.
TGCGCGCGCCGCAGGGCCGTTGGAAGGAGAAGTGGTGACTTCGCGCGCCACGGTGACCCGGGAGGAAAACAGTTCGCACTCATTGGCCTGATCCTTGTAAGCGATGCGGGCCGGAATGGGCTTGAGGCACTGGTAGCGTGTGGAAGGCTCAAAATGAGCGCATTGTTTGCAGCAGTGCAAAGGCGAGCTGCATTTAGGACAGTTCCCGCGGAAATCGACGCCAGAGTTCAAAGTAGTGGCGCAGTTCCAGCAGCGGGAAGCCGTCACGGTTTGCACGAGCCGCGGCAGACGCGGGCCGGTGACATCAAGGGGTGGCCTGGGTCCCTGAGGACGAGGGCGATCTCCGCGGTCGCGATCGAAACCGTTCGCACCACGGTCGCTCTCCTGATAGCCTTTTTGTTTGTACTTGCGATCGCCTTCCATTGGCAGATCCTCTACTCCTCAACGTGCAATCTCTGTGGTGAAGCAAACCCTCTACCGGCTTGCAACACGAGCGCCATTCAATCACCGGCTCAATGTAGAGGGGGACGAGTGGACGATATCGGGAATCAGCAGAAAAGCCGAAGCAGGCGGCCTTGCACCACGCCGGGCCGATTGCTTTCACTTCCTATCTAACATGGAATGACTTGGGAATCCAGCGAAAAACACGCTTAGCCCGGAAACTCCACCCAAATTCAGGGTACCAGATCCGCGGGCGGGACGTGCAAAGCCCGTCCGGGCGGGCTGGACGCTGGTATTCTAGCAATGGAATGCGCCACACACCGGCATTTGAACAACACGCGCACAACGGAGCCTGCTCCGCGCGGCGGAAGTCGTTGTTCCTCTTTTGTTTGGCGCCGCGCTTCGCGGCCCTGTGCGCTTTGTTTGTGGCCATGGTGAGCGCGGTAGCTGCTCCCAATGTGCTTTTGGAGGATACGGATGTACGCATAGTGCTTGCGAGCGTGGCGCCGGGGCAGAAGAGCCAGCCGCACCACCACACGGTGAACCGGGTGATGATCGCGCTGGACGACGGGAAGATGCGGCTTGCCTTTGACGACGGTAAGGTCGTCGATCGGGAATGGAAGACGGGCGATGTGTGGTGGGATACCAAAGGGGGCACGCACACGTCCGAGAATATGGGGGGGGCGGCCTACCGGTTGATCGAGGTGGAGTTGAAGCGGCCGGGTGGCGGGGCAGTCGCATGGCCGGCGGACGATCCGGTGGCGACGTCGCCGGCGCACTTCAAGGTGGAACTGGACAACGAGCAGGTGCGTGTGATGAGGCTCAGGCTGGCGCCGAAGGAGAAGACGGCGCTGCACTCGCACCAATTGCCGCGAATGATGGTGTATCTGAACGCCCAGCAGGTGCGGATGACGCTGGCCAACGGGAGGGGAAGCACGTTCCGGTACAAAGCCGGACAGGTGACGCGGGGAGGGAAGGCGCGGCACGCCGAGTCGAATCTTGGAGCCGGTCCGCTGACGACACTATTTATCGAGTTAAAGCCCTTTTTATAGGATTATTCAGCGAAGAAGTCTCCATAGGATAGACTCTTCGGTATGCGGTTCATCCTCTACTTCTGCGTATCTCTGGGAACCCTGGGCGCCACCGACCTGGCCCAGGACCTCACCTTCCGGGCCACTTTCGACGGGACCATGAACGGATCGGCGGGAAAAGGCGATCTCAAGATTTATTCGGCCGCCAGTTACAAGGAGCAGGACAAAGCGCAGCCCGGCTTGGCCGGCACGGACGTGGAATGGGTCTCGTCGGGCGGAAAAAAGGGCGGTGCGCTCCGGTTCAAGAAGAAGAACAATAAAGCCGTCTTCTTTCGCGCGGCGGAGAATGTCAACTTTCAGGCAAAAAGCTGGACCGGAACGATTTCGTTCTGGCTGAGCCTGGATCCGGAGACGGATCTGGAGCCGGGCTATTGCGATCCGATCCAGGTAACGGACAAGGCGTACAACGACTCAGCGATCTGGGTGGACTTCACGAAGGACGATAAGCCGCGGCACTTCCGCCTCGGCGTGTTCGGTGCGTTGAAGAGCTGGAACCCGCGCGACGTTCCAGCGGACAAGAATCCCGACTTTTTGAAGCGGCTGGTGGTGGTTTCCAAGACCCCGTTCGGGAAAGGCAAGTGGACGCATGTGGCCATCACGCACGAGAAACTGGGAAGCGGAGGCGGCACGGCGCGGCTGTACCTCAATGGAAAGCTACAGGGCACGGCCCAGGGTATCGGTGACGCGTTTGAGTGGGACACGGCGAAAGGCGCCATCCGGTTGGGCGTGGCCTATGTCGGATTGATGGACGATGTTGCGATCTTCCGGCGCGCGCTGACGGATGGCGAGGTTGCACAGATCGCCCAAGGCCGGTTCTAGCAACAGCCCGCAAACGGGGGTGTACTAACCCTGCGGGAATATTCAAAATTCGGCGGACGGACGGTCTTCATCTGCGATACTAGAGAGTTACGCGTTGCGATGGTGGTTTTACCGCGTAGGTGATTCTTGCTCAACCGTCTAGTACCACCAACAGTTCTGGCCCTGCTGATCTCAGAGATCATTCTGCTTTTCAGCGCCTATATCCTGCCCTGTTACTTTCTGATCGCGATCGATCCGATGGTCTGGCTGCGGTATGAAGACGGTTTTCTACGGATTGCGATTCTGGTCGCCGGCCTGTTGCTGGGGCTCTATTTCCAGGATCTCTACGCCAATCTGCGGGTCACCAGCCGGTTTCTGATCGTTCAGCAGGTGGGGCTGGTAATCGGTCTCGGGTTGCTGTTTCAGGGCATGGTTAGCTACGTGGCCCCTCAGCTACAACTGCCCCGGTGGATTATGATGCTGGGCAGTCTGGGTCTGCTGGTGATTCTACCCACGTGGCGAATCATCTATAGCTCCCTGGTGATCCAGGCGATCTCAGGCGAGCAGGTGTTGCTGCTGGGGGCCAGCGACCTCTCGCGCCGGATCGCGGTGCGCATCGGCGAGCGGCCGGAGTTGAGCTGGCGGGTAGCCGGGTTTGTCGCTGACGAAGCCGAGGCCGAAGGCTTGGTCGAGGGACCGCTGCTGGGTCCGATTTCGGAGTTCCCCAAGATTGTCGAGCAGGTGCACCCCGGGCGGGTGATCGTCGGGTTGACCGAGCGGCGGCAGCGGATGCCGGTTCAAACGCTGCTCGATCTGAACTTTTCGGGCGTAACGGTGGAAGAGGCGGCCACAACCTTCGAGCGGGTGTTTGGACGCCTCTGCATTCAGCAGTTGCGGCCTTCGCAATTGATTTTCTCGAGTGAACTGGGTCCCCGGCCATTTATTCTGAGCCTGCAAAACCTCTATTCGTTTCTGCTGGCGTTGATCGGAGTGTTGCTGACACTGCCGATCATGTTGATCGTGGCGGTGCTGGTGAGGCTGACGTCGAAGGGGCCAGCCCTGTACCGGCAGAAGCGTGTCGGCCGCCATGGGCACGTATTCACGCTTTACAAATTCCGGTCGATGCGGGTGGATGCGGAGGCGCGCAGCGGCGCGGTCTGGGCACAGAAGGACGACCCACGCATTACGGGGTTCGGCAAGTTCTTACGGAAGTCGCGGCTGGACGAACTCCCTCAGCTTTTTAATGTTTTGCGGGGGGAAATGTCATTAGTGGGTCCCCGGCCGGAACGCCCGGAGTTCGTGGCTACACTGAGTCAGCAGATCCCGTTCTACCGGCAGCGCCACTTCGTGAAACCTGGGATCACGGGCTGGGCGCAGATCAATCACAAATACGGCGACACGATTGAAGACACGATCACCAAGTTGGAATACGATCTCTACTACATAAAGAATCTGTCGCCCACGCTCGACATGTACACGATCTTCAGCACGATTCGGGTGATGCTGTTCAGCCGGGGAGCCCAGTAAGCCTGCTAAAATAGAAAGACCATTGGGCGGGAGTAACTCAATGGTAGAGTCACAGCCTTCCAAGCTGTTGGTTGCGGGTTCGATTCCCGTCTCCCGCTCCATTTGTTCAACAACTTGCGAGCTTCCGGAAAGCACTTCGTTACTCCATTTACTCCATTTTCACTAGTAGACCCTCCTTTTAGGCCCCAAATCATCCGCTGGAGTCCCTTCAAGGACGTCTGATTCGAGCCTTCCGACGGCGGCGATTTTTTGTTGAAGATCGCTCTGCGCGCAGATGGCGAGGCTGACGCCGAGACCGTGGCCCCTGTGCGTAGACAGAACTCCGTGATGCTGTGGAATCAAAAGCTTGCGCTTCTCTGCGGCTGCCTTGGCGAGGCCACGTTACGCCATGTTACAAGGGTGAGTTCGTGCCGCAATTCATCCTCTCCATCCTCGCCGTGATCCGTGTCTTCTTCCGCAGTCGAACCGACACGGCCCTCGAAGTCCTTGCCCTCCGACAGCAGGTCGCGGTGCTTAAACGCAAGCGACCGCGGCCAACCTTGAACTCCCTGGACAGGTTCTTCTGGACCACCCTCCGCCGCTTCTGGCCCCGTTGGACCGACGTCCTGGTCATCGTGAAGCCCGAGACCGTCGTGGGCTGGCATCGCACGGGTGTTCGGCGGTACTGGCGCTGGCGTTCCCGGCCGCGCGGCGGCCGGCCGAAGACCACCCAAGAGATTCGTGAGTTGATCCGCCAGATGGCGGAAGAGAATGCGGGTTGGGGCGCACCGAAAATCCATGGCGAACTTCAAAAGCTCGGTTTTCGTGGTGTCGGAACGAACTGTAGCCCGGTATCTTCGGCGTGTCCGCCGCCGTGGCGACCCGGGCAAACGCTGGTTGGCGTTCCTCCAAAACCACCGCGAGGTGATCGTGGCCTTCGACTTCTTCGCGGTGCCGACGGTGACCTTCCAGTTGCTCTCCTGCTTTTTCGTCATCGCGCACGGACGCCGCAAGATCCTGCACTTCAACGTCACTCGGCACCCGACTGCGGACTGGGTCGTGCAGCAATTGCGCGAAGCGTTTCCCGAGGCTTCCCCGTACCGATACGTGATCCTGGACCGCGATTCGAAATTCGATGCTGACGTGATTGCGTTTCTGCAGGCGACGGGTCTGGAACCAAAACGGACGAGCGTCCAGGCGCCGTGGCAAAACGGGATCGCGGAAAGATGGGTGGGGAGTGTTCGGCGCGAGATCTTGGACCATGTCATTGCCTTCAACGAACAGCATCTCCGCCGGCTGATCCGCGATTACGTGAACTACCACCACGAGGACCGCATTCACGACGCCCTGGAGAAGGACACGCCGAACCGCCGGCCAGTAGAGCAAAAGCCAAATGCGAACTCAATCGTGATTTCCATGCCGCGTCTGGGTGGTCTGCACCATCGCTACTCCTGGCAACAGGCTGCGTAGAACCACGCCGCCGCCGTTGTGCTCTCCTTGAGCCAACATCGAAATCACCGACGACGGGCACCGGGCTGCAGACCTGTCCGAAAGATGCGACCCCAAGGACACTGTGGCCGGAATCTGTCCGAGCCGTTTCGGTGGGTGCCTACGGAAATCCGTGCCCGACGTCCACCCGCTCCGCCGCCGCGGAACCAACGTTGTCGCCGCTCGCCGTTACGTAACGTCGCTCCGCACTACAGATTCGGTTCTGGCTACGGACAGGGCAAGCCGGTGGTGGTGCTGGCCGGAGCGCCCACGACGCGGAACAATTGAGGGTGCGATGGAGGACCGCTGGTTGGGGTCCGATTCCCGTCTCCCGCTCCATTCTTCCTCCGCGATCCGATCTGATTACCCTATTCCCACTCGATCGTTGCAGGTGGTTTGTGGGTGAGGTCGTAGAGGACGGAACAGATGCCGTCGATGGCGAGTAGTTCCGCGGCGATGTGGCGAAGCAGGTCTTCGGGCATGAGGACCACCTGGGCTGTCATCCCGTCGACGGAGTGAATAGGACGAAGGACCACGGAGTCCGGACGTTGCTCGGTACCGCACGGAATGACGACGACGGGGAACTGCCAGACTTCGCGGTCGAATCCCGACTCATGCGACAGCCGGCGGACGATGGCGTCGGCACGACGCAGCCGGTCGAGCCTCGGCCCGGTCAGGTGCGCTTCCCAAACTTGCTGGGCGTCGAGCGGCGCATGAGAGTCCACCAGGCCGACCACGCGATTGGCGCGGCGTTCGCGGTTGATGAGTTCGGTGGCCTTCTCGAGATTGAGCGACGTCAGCGCGAGCACCGGGCGGTAGCTGCGCGAATCGCCCTGCACGCCGACGGAGTGGACGGGTACCAGCCGGCCTTCTTCCAGCTTTTCGATGGGCTCGGTTTCAGATGCGCAGAGGAGGCGGATGGCCAGGCCTGGACCCGGAAACGGATGGCGGTCAAGAAGGTCGGCGGGGAGGCCGAGTTCGCGGCCGAGTTCCCGAACCTCGTCTTTATAAAACGAGGTCAACGGCTCAATGATACGGCCTCCGTCGATCAGCTTCTGAATACCGGCCACGCGGTTATGGTGGGTCTTGATGACGTCGGCGCGGGCGGTGCCGCCGCTTTCGATGGTGTCCGGATAGATGGTGCCCTGACCGAGAATCCAATCGCCATCCAAGTAGTGGCCGGAATTGAGGACACGCTCCTGCACGGCGACAAACTGCTCGCCAATGATATGGCGTTTTCTTTCGGGCTCGACCACGCCCTCCAGCGCATCGAGGAATCCGGCCCGCGCATCGACGACTTCCACGTCGAGCGCCTGGCGTACAAACTCGGTTTCGCCTTCACGCATGAGGCCGGTGTCGACATAGGCGCCGTGTACGCGTTCCCGGCCGAGCGCGCGGACACACAAGCGATAGGCCACCGACGAGTCCACGCCGCCGCTGACGAAGAAGAAAACGTTGCGCTCGCCCACTACTTCGCGAATGCGCTCTTCCAGCAGCGCGACGCGTCCGCGCGGATCCCAATCTTTCGTGCAGCCGCAGATATTGAACAGGAAGTTCGCCAGGACACGGCCGCCGCCAGGTGTGTGAACGACTTCGGGATGAAACTGAAGCCCGTACAGTCGCTTCGCGGTATGGCCAATGGCGGCGACCGGGCAGGTGGAGGTGCTTGCCAAAACCTCAAAGCCCTCGGGCAGTCCCTCGACCTGGTCGCGATGGCTCATCCAGACCTGTTCGCGGGCGCCC
>JAEUQD010000163.1 GCA_016789925.1 Bryobacterales bacterium
GGATCTTCCGCTTCGAGTATCTGGGCATCCGCACGTTGGCCAATTCAACGGACGCAAGCTATCAGGCGAGCCGCTGGCTTGGCTTCTACGGCGGATTTCACTATTCGGAACGGCGCATCCGGTCGCGGCAGGCGGAGCGGATCGGCGCATTTTCCGATTCCATTACGGGTGAGCAGGAAAACCGGCTCAAGTCGGGTTCCGCGGGCATCAGGCTCCAGCCAACCGGCGCCTTTTCCATCAATTTCGACACGGAGGTAGGACGAGCCGACCGCCCGTTCTACACGATTTCCGAGCGCAATTATCACCTGGTGGGGGCGCGCGCCCAGTACCGGACCCGCACCCTGCTACTGTCAGCCGCGGCGCGCACCAACTACAACACCAATTCGGTCTCGCTGTTTGTGCACAGCGCGCGGTCGCGCAACTACTCCGCCGACCTCTCCTGGACACCGCGCGACTGGTTCGCCATCGATGCCGGCTATGGCAAGCTCCACTTGGATACGGCTACGGGAATCGCTTACTTTGCGGCTGGAAGTCTCGTAAACCCGGGCCAGAGCTTGTATATAAGCAACATTCACACCGGGAGCTTAGGGACTCGCCTCAACCTGCGCAAGCGCGTAGACCTGTATCTTGGTTATAGCCGGGTGCAGGACGCCGGCGACGGAAGCCAGCGGGCCAGTCAACCCGTGGCAGTGTTCCGGGCAGTGCAAACCTTCCCGGTCGCCTATCAGTCGCCGCTGGCGCGCTTTTCGATTCGCCTGCACGGAAAGGTGCGCTTGAATGCGGGCTATCAATGGTATGGGTACCGCGACGAACTCTTCTCGATACAAAACTATCGGGCGCACACCGGCTACACCAGCGTCCTCTGGTCGTTCTAAGCGCACAGGCCCGGCGGCGGGCGCCAAACCATCGAGGAACACGCGACCGGACGGTCCCGCCGCCGAGGTCCGTTGTGCGCGTGTTCCTCAAAAGCGCACAGGGCCGCGCAGCGCGGCACCAAACCAATCAGGAACAACGACTTGCGCCGCGCGAAGCAGGCTCCGTTGTGCGCGTGTTCCTCAGAAGGCCAACCGGTAGGAGGTTGTCGTGCGATACTCGGCCGCCAACATCACGACAGTGCTGATGTTGGTGTTTACGCTGGTGGTATTGGTAGCGCGATTCCGGGCCCGCCCGGATACGAATCTGCCGCTCATCTACTTTCTCGCCGTCTTCGGATTCCACTTCACCTATCCCGGCCAACTGAATCCGAATGTGGTGCTCGCCGGCGCGGTCAGCAGCCTGTTCCTGCGTTTCGAGTTCATGACCGGCTGGCTGCGATGGATTCTCCGGGCCAGCGAGATGATCGTCATGGTGCACCTGGCCTGGACGTTCTACGACCGTAGTTGGCTCTAGCTCCGAGTTCGTAGATCAATCGATAGCTAATCACATCTTTTTCTCTTGACCTCTGGTATCTAATCATGATACCCTCCCAAATAGAGAGGACCAGTGTGTCTTGCCCCACTAAGTAACGGGCGAGACACCCTGGTCCTTTTTCATTTTCTATTGGAAAGGATTTTTTTCCATGCCGAATCAGTCTGGACCCACCACTTCCGCAGGCAAGGCCGCGTCGTCGCGCAATGCCATGCGCCATGGTCTCACCAACCTCCATCCCGTCGTCACCGAAGCCGACCGCCCCGAGTACGAAGCCCTCCGCGAACAACTCCTTTTCTCCCTCCAGCCCGTCGGCTTCCTCCAGGACCTCACCGTCCAGCGCCTCGTCAACGCCGCCTGGAACATTCAACGCTGTCTCAAACTCGAAAACCAGGTCATGGAAGCCGTCGACGGCCTCGACCCCCTCGGCCATCCCGAGGCACAGAAACAGGTTGCCCTCTTCCAGCGCTACTACCTCCGCTTCGAAGGCTCCTACCGCGCCAATCTCCGCGAACTCGAACGCCTCCAGCGCCTCCAACTCCTCAATGATGTCCATTTCGGAGAGGAGCACGCCGTTAGCGCCCTCCACGATCTCCAGTTATATCAACGCTTTGCGAAACAAAATGGCCTTCCGCCCCAACCGGTCCAGGAACCGGCCCAAAACCCGCAACCCCTGTCAAATCAACAGGGTGCGAAACGAAATGCCGCCGCATTCGCAAAGGTCGGCCGTAACTCCCCCTGCCGCTGCGGCTCCGGCAAAAAATACAAGCGCTGCTGCGGCGTCAACGCTCCCCCCATCCTGTACGCAGCCTGAGTTTTCAACGCTTTGCGAAACGAAATGCGGGGAGGTCGGCGCCGGCGGTGTATGATCGCGCTGTGGATGTATTCTCGGCGGTTGTCACGTTATTCCTGATCATGGACCCGCTTGGGAATATCCCGGTCTTCCTGTCGGTCCTTAGGACGGTCCCCGTGGAACGGCGGCGGCGCGTGCTGTTGCGCGAGATTGCGTTCGCCTACGTTCTGATGCTGGTGTTTCTTTATCTGGGCAGGTACATCCTTCAATTTCTTCGGTTGGATGAGGAGACGATTGGTATTTCAGGGGGCATTGTGCTGTTTCTGATCGCGATCAGGATGATCTTCCCAGCCAATGCCGCGGCGTCCACTGATGTTCTCGATGGCGAGCCGTTCGTGGTCCCGCTGGCAGTTCCCTTGTTTGCCGGTCCTTCAGTGTTGGCGGTGCTGCTGCTGATGCAACGCTCGGCGGCGGCGGACATGCGGTTGCTGCTTCTGGCGGTGACGATTGCCTGGGCGTTGAGCGGGGTGATCCTGCTCTCGTCGACGTTCTTTCACCGGCTGTTGCGCGAACGGGGACTGGTCGCGGTGGAACGACTGATGGGGATGGTGCTGGTGATGGTGGCCGTGCAGATGTTCATGAGCGGTTTGAAGACATTTCTGAACCGCTAAGTGAACAACTCCGTGATTGGGGTCGGCTGGAAGAAGTTGGTGCCGGACTGGGGCTCGACGTACTCGAAGACGCGGCCGGACGGTGTGTTCGAGAGTTTCTTAGTCCAGTCAATGCCGAGAGCGGAATAGATGGTGGAGGCCACGTCTTCGGGATAGGCCGAGCGCTTGGCCGACCAGCCGGGGTCGACGACTTTTGTCCCGAGTTCGTCGGTGGCTCCGATGATGCGGCCCCCCTGGACGCCGCCTCCGGCGAAGAGAGCGCTCATGGCGAAGCGGTGATGGTCACGGCCTTTGCCGACGGTGATGGGGCCGGTGGTGCGCCCGAATTCGCCCGCGATCACGACCAGGGTCCGGTCGAGGAGAGATTTTCCCGCGGCGTCTCGCTGGTTGCCGAGGTCAGTGAGCAGGGCCGAAACCGCGGCGTCGAGTTCCAGGCTCTTGGTGTACTGGTTCGACTTCTGTTTCCGGTCGTAGATGTTGGTGTGGAAGTCCCAACCGCCCTGGTTGATGGCGATAAACCGCGTTCCGCGGCCGGCGGCCACGATGTTGCGAGCCAGGACGCAGGCATCACCGAGGCGGGAAGCGCCGTAGCGGGCGCGGTCGGCATCCTCCATGCGCAGAACCGTCTTCAGTTCGGCCGCCTCCATCATCTTGAGTGAGCTATCGCGAAACGTACGGATCTGCGACTCATTCGGACCAGGTGTGGTACCGAGCGGGGAACCGCTCATGCTCTCCAACTCGCGCAGATACTTGAGCCGCTGGTTGAAGCGGAAACGTTGGGCGTCGGGGATGACGAAGTCGAAGCTTCCGTCGGTCGTGAAATTGAGGGGCGCGAAGCGGGAATCGAGGAAGCCCTGTTTG
>JAEUQD010000190.1 GCA_016789925.1 Bryobacterales bacterium
TATCTTTGCCATCTTTTGCTTCGAGATGGGGCTCTTCCTGCTGCTGTTTCCGTGGTTCGGGCACTGGGAGGTGATCTATTTCGCCTGGATCGCACCCGAATCTGCCGACGCCCTCGAATTCGCGCAGCGCTGGCGGGGCCTTTGGTTGAGTCCTTACTTTCGCGGGGCCGTCAGCGGACTGGGCTTGGTGAATATCATCATTGCGCTCGGCGAGGTCTTCCGCTTGCGCCGATTCTCCCCTGCCGACGCAACAAGCCGGGACGATCCCACCTTGGATGACAATCAAGTTTCGATAAAATAGAGGCACACATGGACAATCCGATCAGTACGGCTGCTCCGCTGGAGTCCGCCCTTTCCCAGAAATTGCCGCCACAGCGCGGCACCATCGCCGAGTGGACCGTTACGATCCTGTTGCTGCTGTTCGGCACCACGACTCTCGTACAGGCGTTTGTCATTCCTACCGGTTCCATGGAGGATACGCTACTGATCGGCGACCACCTGCTGGTCGACAAACTTGCCTATGCCCCGCCGGGACCAGTCAGCAAATATCTCCTGCCCTATAGCGACGTCAAGCGTGGTGACATCATCGTCTTTCGCTATCCCATGGATATCCGCCAGACGTTCGTCAAGCGGGTCGTCGGCGTGCCTGGTGACCGCCTCAAGATCGTCCGCAAGCAGGTCTTCCTGAACGGCAAGGAAGTCAACGAGCCCTATAAGTATCACAAGACCGAGTACTTCGACTCCTATCGGGACAATTTCCCGAGTGAGCCGAACGTTCGGCTCTACGATCCAGCCAATGAGATGCTGCAAAGCAACGTCGAGAACGACGAGGTGGTGGTGCCTCCCGGACGTTACTTTGCCATGGGCGACAACCGCGATTCCTCGTTGGATAGCCGTTACTGGGGGTTCGTACCCCGCGAAAATATCATCGGTAAACCGCTGATCATTTACTGGTCGTACGACGCGCCGACCGATCGCCTGGCCAGCCCCAATATCGGCCTGGACCATATCCTCGACCTCGCTCAGAATTTCTTCACCAAGACGCGCTGGAAAAGGACATTCAACCTGATTCGCGGCTACCCCCTCCAATAGGCCCGTATCTCCGTTCGCATGGCGAAAACACCGACCTACGCTCTGATCCTGGCAGGCGGCCGCGGAACCCGATTCTGGCCGCGCAGCCGGACACAGACCCCGAAGCAGCTTCTTAATTTTCTGGGAGAGGAATCTCTACTCCAGCAAACAGTCCGCCGGTTGCAGCCCCTCATTCCGCCCGAGCGTGTCTGGATCCTCACGAACGACTATCTCCGCGCGGCCATCCGCAAACAGTTACCCGACGTGCCGGCGCGTCAGATCCTCGCCGAACCTGCCCAGCGCAACACTGCGCCCTGCCTGGCGCTGGCGGCGCAGGTGATTGCGCAGACCGATCCGAACGCAGTGCTCGGTGTGTTTCCGGCCGATCATTACATCACGAAACCCGCCAGATTTCGCCAGTTTGTGAAGGCCGCGCTGCGCGCCGCGAACGCCGACAAGTTGGTGACCCTGGGTATTGAGCCGCGCTGGCCGGAAACCGGATACGGTTATTTGGAATTACCTTCCAATGTCAAGGCAGGGAGTCTCGACGCTCTGCCGGTCAAACGCTTTCACGAGAAACCCGACCTTGCGACGGCGCGCAGGTTTCTCAAGGCGAAGCGGTTCTTTTGGAACGCCGGCATGTTCTTTTGGCGGGTGGAAACATTTCTCTCCGCCTGTCATCGCTTCTTACCAAAGACGGCGGACTTGCTTGCCACGCTTCCTCCATACGGTCATCGCGAATTTGGAGCGCGCCTCAACGAGATCTACCCGGGAACCGAAAGCATTTCTGTGGACTTCGCAGTGATGGAACCGGCTTCGAAGCAGGGTCAGGTCATCTCAATCGCAACGGACAATTTCGGCTGGAACGACCTTGGTAGCTGGAACGCAGTCTACGAACTCAGCCCCGGCGAATCCCTGCGCACGCCCGCTGTTCTCCACCATTCCCAGGGTTGTCTCGTGGATGCCCCCGGCAAATTGGTAGCGCTCGTCGGCGTAAAGGACCTGGTCGTCGTCGACACCGCCGACGCCTTGCTCGTGGCCAGCCGTGAGC
>JAEUQD010000216.1 GCA_016789925.1 Bryobacterales bacterium
CCTCCGCTTCTCCTACGGACCCGTCCGGGGCTACGTCAGCGAAACGGGCGAGAAGATCCCCTGGGCCACCAACTTCTCCGGCCTCTTCCGCCGCGCGACCGGCGTCGACCCCTTCGCCCTCCCACCCTCCTGGATCAGGAACAAGACCCGCCTCAAGCAGACCACGCCCTTCAACTTCGTGACCACCAACGACACGCACGGTGGCAACTCCGGCAGCCCCACCGTCAATACCAAAGGCGAGGTGATCGGTATTCTTTTCGACGGCAACATCGAGGGACTCCCGAACCGCTTCGTCTTCCGCGACACCCGAGAACGCTCGGTCCACGTCGCCTCCCAAGGCATCATTGAAGCTCTGCGCTCTATCTACCGCGCGAAAGAGGTTCTCACCGAACTGGGGTTCTAACCCCCCGAACACCACTCCATTGGCAGGCTGTTGTCGAACAGGCCCGGTCCCCTAAAATACCGGCGACCGCAACACTTCGCGCAAATAGTCCCCATACCCGTTCTTCAACCCCGCCGCCAACCCCTCCAACTGCCCCGCATCAATGAACCCCAGCCGGTACGCAATCTCCTCCGGACACGCCACCTTTAAGCCCTGCCGCTTCTCAATCGCATGGATGAACATGCTCGCCTCCAGCAGCGACTCGTGGGTCCCCGTATCCAGCCACGCCGTCCCCCGCCCCAGAATCTCGACATGCAGTTGCTTCCGCTCCAGATACGCGCGGTTCACATCCGTGATCTCCAACTCGCCCCGCGCCGAGGGCCGGATCCCCGCCGCGATTTCCACCACCTTGTTGTCGTAGAAATACAAACCCGTCACCGCATACCGCGACTTCGGCCGCGCCGGCTTCTCCTCCAGGCTCACCGCTTGCCCCGCTCCGTCGAACTCCACGACGCCATACCGCTGTGGATCGTTCACCGCGTACGCGAACACCGTCGCCCCCGCTTCGCGGGCCGCCGCCAGCCGCAACTGCCGCGGCAGATCATGCCCGTAGAAAATGTTATCCCCCAACACCAGAGCGCAGCGCTGATTCCCAATGAACTCCCGCCCGATCAGAAACGCCTGCGCCAGCCCCTCCGGAGCCGGTTGGACGGCGTACGACAACTCAATCCCCCACTGCGACCCGCCCCCCAGCAGCGCCTCAAACCGCGGCGTATCCTGTGGGGTCGAGATCACCAGTATGTCCCTGATCCCGGCCAGCATCAGCACACTGAGCGGATAGTACACCATCGGCTTGTCGTACACCGGCAGCAACTGCTTCGATACCGTATTGGTGACCGGATACAGCCGTGTGCCCGACCCTCCGGCCAGAATAATCCCTTTTAGTGATTCACTCATCCTCGTCTCCCAATAGCCGACCGCCGACATGCGAGGGCTACTCCCTTACAGGTTAGTCTGCCGGGACCGGCCTGTAGTGTTCCGGGCGGGCGGGGGTGGGTTTGCGGCGGCTGAGGCGGTCCTGGATGGCGGCCATATAGGTGTAGAAGACCGGAGTCAGATAGAGCGTAATGAGCTGGGAGGAGAGGAGGCCGCCGACGACGCAGAGGCCGAGGGGTTGGCGGGCTTCGCCTCCGGCTCCGTAGCCCAGGGCGATGGGGAGGGCTCCGAAGAGGGCGGCCATGGTGGTCATCATGATGGGGCGGAAGCGGATGAGGCAGCCCTGATAGATGGCCTCGCGGGGCGGTTTGCCTTCGTTGCGTTCGGCGTCGAGGGCGAAGTCGATTTGCATGATGGCGTTCTTCTTGACGATGCCGACCAGGAGGATCAGGCCGACGAAGGAGTAAATGTTGAGGTCGAGCTTGAATAGCCAGAGGGTGAGCAGCGCGCCGAAGCCGGCCGAGGGGAGTCCGGAGAGAATCGTGATGGGGTGGATAAAGCTCTCGTACAAGATGCCGAGGACGATGTAGACCACGAGGATGGCGACCATCAGCAGGATCCAGAGCGATTGCGTGGATTGCTGGAAGACCTGAGCGGTGCCTTGGAAGGTGGTGGTGACGGTATCGGGAAGGACGCGGGTGGCGGCTTCGCTGACGCGGTCGACGGCATCGCCTAACGAGACGCCGGGGGCGATGTTGAAGGAGATGGTGACGGCGGGAAGCTGGCCGTAGTGGTTGATGGTCTGGGGTCCGACTTCGGGTTCGAGCCGGGCGACGGAGTCGAGGGGGACGAGGCGTCCGGCGCCGGAGCGGATGTAGAGGGCGGACATAAGCGACGGGTCGGCCTGGAACTCCCGTTCGACTTCGAGCAGGACGCGGTACTGGTTGTCGGGGGCGTAGATGGTGGAGATCCAGCGGGGACCGTAGGCGCTGTAGAGGCCGCTCTCGATCTGCTCGGGAGTTACATCGAGGGCCGCGGCTTTGTCGCGCTCGATGACGACATTCAATTGCGGCGATTTGATTTGCAGGTCGCTGGTGACGTCGAGAAGGCCGGGAATGCGCGCCATTTCGCCTTCCATCACGGCCGAGGACTTATATAAGTCATCAAGGTCGGTGCCCATGAGCGTGTATTGGTAAAGGCTCTTGGAGAGAGTGCCGCCGAGGCGGATAGCGGGCGGGTTCTGAAGAAACGCGCGCATGTTGGTGAGGCTGTTCAACTGCGGGCGTAACTCCTGCATGACCTCGTCGACGTGCATCTTGCGTTCGCCGCGATGTTTGAGGTGAAAGAACATGCGGCCGAAGTTGGGTCCACTGTTGGCCTGGGAACCACCACCGCCGACGCCGGCGAAGAACGACTTCACGTGGGGGCTTTGCTGGGCGATGGCGATGAGTTTCTGTTTGTCGCGGAACAGGTCGGAGTGCGAAGTGCCTTGGGCGGCCTCGGTGGTGACGAACACCTGATTGTTGTCTTCGCTGGGAATGAATCCTTTAGGAATGCGCGTGAACAACCAGCCGGTGGCGATGAGGATAGCCGTGGAGATGGCCATGATGGTGACGCGGTGGCGCAGAGCCCAGCCGAGGGTGCTTTCGTAGACCCGAAGCATGGCATCGAAGAAGCGCTCGGAGAGGTTGAAGAGGGCGCTGTGTTTGCCATGGTGCGGGCGGAGGAAGCGCGCCGAGAGCATGGGCGTGAGGGTGACAGAGACAAAGCCGGAAATGAGGATTGCGACGCAAATGGTGACCGCGAATTCGCGGAAGAGACGCCCGAGGATGCCGCCCATGAAGAGCAGCGGAATAAAGACCGCGGCGAGCGAGATGGTCATCGACACGATAGTGAAGCTGACCTCGCGGGAACCTTCGATGGCGGCGCGCATGGGCGGGACGCCCATTTCCATATGGCGGTGAATGTTCTCGAGTACGACGATCGCGTCGTCGACGACGAAGCCGATGGCGAGGATGAGGGCCATCATCGACAGGTTGTCGAGGCTGTAGTCGCAGAGATACATGACCGCGAAGGTGCCGATTACCGAGAGGGGCAATGCGAGCGAGGGAATGACGGTGGCCGAAACGTTGCGGAGAAACAGAAAAATGACCATGATGACGAGACCGAGCGTCAGCACCATGGTGAATTGAATGTCGTGGAAGGACTCGCGAATCGTCTCGGAGCGGTCGAAGAGGACTTCCAGCGACGCGGTGGGTGGCAACTGGGATTTGAAGGAGGGCATCAGCGCGCGGACATTGTCGGCCACCTCGACGGTGTTCGTGCCGGGTTGGCGGAGAACAGCGAGGGTGACGCTGCGCTTGCTGGAGGTGGGCGTATTGTACCAGGCAGCGGCTTTGTCGTCTTCGACCGAGTCACTGACGGTGGCGACGTCGCTGAGGCGGACCGGCGAGCCGTTGCGATAGGAGACGATGAGGGGTTTGTAGGCATCCGCCGACGTTAGCTGGCCGGTGGCTTGAACCGTGACCATGCGGTCGGCGCCATAGAGGGTCCCGGTGGGCAGGTTGACGTTGTGGCGCTTGACGGCGGACTCGACTTCGTCAATACCGATGCCGCTGGCGGCCAGCTTGCGCGGGTTTACCTGGATGCGGACGGCGTACTTCTGCGAACCCATGATCTGCACCTGGGCGACGCCGCTGACCATGGAAATGCGCTGGGCCATCATGGTGTCGGCGTATTCGTGCAGGCGATAGAGGGGGAGCGTGGAGGAGGTGAGGGCGAGGTAGAAGACGGGCTGGTCAGCCGGGTTCACCTTACGGAAGGTGGGCGGGTTGGGCATGCCGGGCGGCAGGAGCGGGGCGGCTTGGGTGATGGCGGCCTGCACGTCCTGCGCGGCGCCGTCGAGGCTGCGCTTGAGGTTGAACTGGAGCGTGATGGTGGTCGCGCCGAGGGCGTTGATCGAGGTCATCGAGTCCAGACCTTCGATGGTGGAGAACTGGCGCTCGAGTGGCGTGGCAATGGCCGACGCCATGGTTTCGGGGTGCGCGCCGGGCAGGCTGGCGGTGACGAGCAAGGTAGGGAAGTCGACGTTGGGCAGATCGGAAACGGGGAGCGAGCGATAGGCCACGATGCCGAACAGCGAGATGGCCACCATGACGAGCGTGGTGGCGACCGCGCGCCGGATAAAGAGTTCCGTGAAGCCGCCGCCCGAGGTCATGACAGCACCTTGATCTTCATGCCGGGGGCCAGCCGCAAATGGCCTTCGGTGACGACGGTTTCGCCTACCTGTAAGCCGTGGTCGATGGCGACCTCGCCGGCCAGCTTTGGACCCGGTTTGACGGGGCGCTGCTCGACGGTCTGGTCCTGCTTGACGACGTAGACGTAGGGACCTTGCTGGCCGGCCTGGACGGCGGACGAGGGAACCATAACGGCTCCGGCACGGTCTTCGAGGCGCAGACGAACTTCGACGAACTGACCCGGCCAGAAATGGGTGTCGGCGTTGGGGAAGGTGGCCTTGAGCTGGATGGTGCCGGTGGTGCGATCCACCATATTGTTCAGGAAGCTGACCTTGCCGATGGTAGCGTCCTTGGCGTCGCCGGGGACCGAGGCGTAGGCGACGAGTTGGTTGGTGCGCTGGCGGATGGTGGCGAGGTGGCCTTCGGGGACGCCAAAGCTGACGTAGACCGGTTGGATCTGGTGGATGGAGACGAGTTCGACGTCGTTGGCTTTGACGAGGTTGCCCTGCTTAACGAGAAGGTTGCCGGTGCGCCCGGTGATGGGCGAGCGGATGGTGCAGTAGCTGAGATTGAGTTTGGCGGTTTCCAGGGCGGCTTCGTCGGCCTGGATGGCGGCGCGGGCGCTTTCGCGGGCGGCGGTTTCGGCGCGGACACCGGAGCGGCGGGCGCGGAGTTCGACGGCCATCTGTTCGGCCTGCTCGCGCGAGAAGATGCCTTCCTTGGCCAGTTGTTCGTAGCGGGCGGCCTGTTTGGTGTAGTGCGCCTCCTGGGCCTGGGCGCGGCCGAGATTGGCTTCGGCCTGGGCGAGGAGGGCGCGGCCGCGGGCGATGTTGGCTTCCAGTTGCAGGATGGCCTGCTGGTAGGGACGGGGGTCGATTTCGAAGAGAACCGCATCCTTCCGGACGGTGTCGCCTTCGCGGAAGTGGACCTTGATGAGCGTACCGCCGACCTGAGCTTTGACGGCGATGGTGGACCACGCTTCGACATTGCCGACCGTCGCCACCTCGACCGGGACCGTTCGCGATTGCGCCTGCGCCACACGCACAGGGACAGAGGGAGTGGTGGCCGCCGCCGCGGACGCGGGCGCCTTGGAAGCAGAGCAGCCCGCCAGAATGGCGGCCATAGCCGCGGCTAACAACATCCGGTTCAACATCCGATACCTCTCCAAATCAGTTCGCACAATAAATTGGTTGTTTCTTCGGGAGCGTCTTCGGGCCAGCCGAGCATGCGCTGGGCAATGGCGGCGCGGGTGAGTTCGTAGATCAGCAGCGCGGTCTTGGCCGCGTCCAAGGGGCGCACCTCGCCTGAGTCGACCCCTTCGCGCAGAAGCGATGCCAGCAGGGCGGCCTGCTCGTCGTAGAGGTCCTGGAATTCCGGCTGCGCGCGGGAGGATCGCACCTGCATCGAGGAGAATTCGGTGTAATAGATGCGAAAAAAGTCGCGATTTTGGTCGCAATAATCGAGCCGGGCGTGAATAAAGGCGCGAATCCGGTCGCGCGTGGTGCGGGCGCTGTTGATCTCCTTCATCGCATCCGCGTGCAACTGAACGACGCCTTCCCGCAAGGCCGCCAGGAACAGATCCTGCTTGGACGAAAAATAAAGATAGACGGTCCCTTTGGCGATACCGGCGGTTTCGGCAATCTCGTCGACGGTAGCGGCGGCGTAACCGTGGGTGGCGAAGACAGTGCGCGCGGCCTGAAGGATTTCGCTGGTGCGAAACTCCATCAACACTTCGCGCTTGGACTTTCCCAGAACAGGCATTGACCGTAGAATACAGTTCACTGACCGGGGAGTCAATTTTCGCTGGGGAGCAACGGCGTCTGTCAAGCTATGATTGGCATCATCGGGATGGAACCCGTCGACTGCCGGTCCTCACCGGACGCCAAGATCGCGCTGTTTCGCTCGCTCTTCCGCGGACGTGATGACGTGTATCCGCGCCGCTTCGAAAGCCGGCGAACAGGCAAATCCGGATACGCTCCGGCCTGCGGGAATGAATGGATCCCCGGCATCTGCGAGAAACCGCGAATCAAGTGCGCAGATTGTCCGCACCGCCGGTTCCTGCCCGTCACTGATGACGTCATCCGGTTGCACCTTTCCGGTCGTGACCATGCCGGACAGTCCTTCGTCGGGGGCGTCTACCCGATGCTCCAGGACGAGACATGTTTCTTCCTCGCCGCCGATTTCGACAAGGAGGGATGGCGCGAAGACGCGGCCGCCTTTGTCGCAACGTGCCGCCGCATGAATCTACAGTGCGCTCTGGAACGTTCACGCTCGGGATCCGGCGCGCACGTGTGGCTCCTTTTCGACGAGGCTCTTCCGGCCGCACTCGCCCGTAAGCTCGGTTCGTTGATTCTCACGGAAACGATGGAGCACCGGCCCGACGTCGGCCTGGATTCGTACGACCGCTTCTTTCCCAACCAGGACACGCTGCCTCTGGGCGGATTCGGCAACCTCATGGCCCCGCCCCTGCAGAAGCAGCCGCGTGAGCGGGGCAACAGCCTGTTCCTCGATGACGATTTCAACCCACACGCGGATCAATGGGCTTTTCTCTCTTCGGTTGCGAAGATCGGCCGAGCGCAAGTCGAGGATCTGGTGCGCAACGCCGAACGCTCGGGGCACGTGGTTGGCGTCCGGTTTCCGCTCGCCGAGGAAGGTGAGCCTGAGCCCTGGATTGCGCCGCCATCGCGCCGCCGGAAAGAGCCTCCGATTGCCGGCGAACTGCCGCGCAGCCTGGAACTCGTGCTGGCGAACGAAATCTACATCACCAGAGAGGGCCTGCCACCACCCCTGCGAAATCGCCTCCTCCGCCTCGCCGGTTTCAGAATCCTGAGTTCTACAAGACGCAGGCGATGCGGCCGCCCACCCACGGTAAACCGCGAGTGATCTCCTGCGCCGAAGAGCACTCGCATCACATCGGACTTCCCCGAGGCTGCCTGGACGATGTGCGACAACTGCTCGCCGACCTCGGGATCAAATCGACGATACGAGACGAGCGCAATCCGGGTCAGCGAATCGAACTGGTGTTTACAGGAGAACTGAGGCCGGAGCAGCAGGCGGCGGCAGAGGCGATGTCCGCCCACGATACCGGAGTGTTGGCCGCGACCACGGCCTTCGGAAAGACCGTGATTGCGGCGTGGCTGATCGCGCGGCGTGGCGTGAATACGCTCGTGCTCGTCCACCGGCAGCAACTGCTCGAACAGTGGGTCGACCGATTGTCGGCATCTCTGAACCTACCGGTCGCGGCCATTGGGCGAATCGGCGGCGGACGCCGCAAGCCGCTCGGGACGATTGACGTCGCGCTCATCCAAAGCCTCGTCCGAAGGGGAGTTGTAGACGATTGCGTTGGAGAATACGGGCACCTCATCGTGGACGAGTGCCACCACCTGTCGGCGCAGAGCTTCGAGCAGGTCGCGCGCCGTGCCAAAGCGCGGTTCGTTGCAGGGCTGTCGGCGACAGTCGCGCGGAAGGATGGGCACCACCCGATCATCTTCATGCATTGCGGTCCGGTTCGGTACCGGGTGAACGCGAAAGCGCAGGCGGCACTGAGGCCGTTCGAGCACACGGTGATCGTCCGCCCAACAGGGTTTCATTCGAAGCGCGGACCGGATTCCGACCAGCGAAACGAATTTCTTTCCCTCTCCAAGGAACTGGTGGAGGACGAGGGACGCAACCGCCTGATCTGCGAAGATGTGATCCGGGCTGTGCGCGAGGCCCGTTCACCCCTCGTTTTGACGGAGCGCAATCGCCACCTGGACGCCCTCGCCGCACAACTTTCCGGGAGTGTCCGCCACCTGGTCGTGCTGCGAGGCGGCATGGGGAGGAAGGAGACCGGAGCGGTTGCCGAGAGGTTGGCGCGGATTCCACACGATGAGGAGCGCGTCCTCCTCGCCACCGGCAAGTACATCGGAGAAGGATTCGACGATCCGCGTCTCGACACGCTGTTCGTGACCCTCCCCGTATCGTGGCGCGGGACTGTGGCGCAATACGTGGGCAGGCTGCACCGGCTCCACGAAGTAAAGCGAGAGGTGCGGGTATACGATTACGCGGATCTTGACGTCCCCATGCTGGCGCGGATGTTCGATCGCCGCTGCCATGGATATGAAGCGGTGGGATACACCATTGTCCTGCCCGCGGGCGCGATTGCGGGATGGCCTGCTGACGTTCCGCTGCCTGCCGATCCATCGTGGAAGCGCGACTACGCGGCGAGCGTACGCAGGCTCCGTCAGGGACGGCGTCGAGTCCTCGCTCGCGACGTTGTTCGTCGATGCGGCTTGCCCGTTCTCTCCCGGTGCGGAGGGTGTGGACCGCGCACGCAGCGCAACCGAGGCCTTTCTGTTCCGCCGTCTTCAGTCGTTGCCGGGCACTGCGGGCCGGTTTCGATTGAACGCGGGCCTGCCGATCCCATTTGATGGATTGAGTGGCATGGAGGTCGATCTTCTGTGCGACAAGCCCCGTGTGGCCATCGAACTCGACGGTCCCCAGCACCTCGGCGATCCTGTTGCGTACCGCCGCGACCGGCGCAAGGACCAACTGCTGCAGGAGAACGGCTACATTGTCCTGCGCTTTCTCGCCGACGACGTCGCGAAGGATCTGGACGCGGTGCTGGATGGGATCCTGCGTGTTTTCGCAAATCGCCGGCAGGTCTTCACACTCACTCCGCCGGGAACGATGTGACCGAGTTTCAACGCGGGGAGGCCTGTTTGGCCTGGGCGGCTTCGGTGTCGCTGCGTGGCAGGCTCGTTTGTTCAACTCCGCTGCGGTGAGATCGGACTTGGGAGGGCACGCGGATCCGACGCCTCAAGCGATGCCGCCGGGAGCGAGGCGGCGCCACGCCGCAGGACCTGCTCCACCCAAGCTGAGCGCTCGCGGTGATCGCGGGTGCCTCCCACAACGTCCGGTTTTGCTCCAGGCTCGACTTCTCGGACTCTGCCAGCCGAGCTTTGCCTCGCGGATATGCGCGGGCAGGCCGTCGAGCTTGCCTTTGCGATCCACCGTCTCTTTCTTGACGACTGGCACGCCGGTGCCGTCCATCTGCACATACAAGACGGGGATGGGTTCGCCGACAATAATCGGCAGATCGAGTTGCACAGCGCGGTCGATTTCCTTTTGCTCGCATCGGGCGATATCGGCGCCGACCGCTTCGGCTACACGCTCCACCGATTTCGTTGTTACCTCAAGGCCAGCCAACAACTTCATTTGTTCACGACCGTCATCGAACGATGCCTCCTGTCCCACCAGCGCTTGCATGCGCCGCACGCCGGGCGAGAACTCCATGTCCACGACATCGAGTTCCGCATCGGCCGGAAACTGCCCTTGATGGCAGTGCGGACACAGATACCACGGCCGCGACACTTCCACTGGGCCGACGGCGGTCAATACCGTTTTTGAGCGCAACGCCCGATAGCGCGCCTGTTGCCCGCACGGACACGGGATCGTGCGCTGGTCTGGCACCGGGAATTGCAGCAACTCGGTTAGGGCGGCGGCACCGGCCCGATGCATGGCCGAGCGGATCATCATCTCGCTGGCCTCCAGGTCCGTATGCCCGGTCTTATGCCGGCCACGGAACAGCACGTTCAGCCCATGGCTTACTTCGCCGGTGACCTCTTCACGGACCGCAGCAGCCGTTTTTTTTCCTCTGGTGTCCAGGAGTCGCTTCCTGACTCCAGCGGCCGCTGCATGCAGATCTTTTCATTGATCGCGATCAATGCCGCGCTCAGTTTCTGGAAGCGATGGTACTCGTCGATTTCCGCCTGTGCTTTGCGCCAGGCGGAGGGAGAAGAAAATGATTCGGCTACCGTTCTTCCTTCGACTTTCCGCGTCAGACGAATTTGGGGATCGTGCCCCGGGTCGTTAGGTTTGGCGCAGTGGCATGTCGGTTTTCCGCAGCGGCGGGCAACGGCGCAGATCGAACCAGTACGAAGGTCGCCGAGAGTAGTGAGTTGACGAAGTATTTTGGAACGCTCGGCTTCCAGTTCCGGCAGAGAAATTGGCATGGCAGTGGGCCTCCAATGCTGCGTGTATACCAACACTCAGACAACTGCCACGAAAAAGGGAAACTCATCAGACCGCCACTCTTGTGTCACACACCCGAGGCAAGACTGGAAATTGACAACGTGGATACGGTTTTGGTGTACTAATGGGAGGTCATTCACACTCCTCAGTAGCTCAATGGTAGAGCATTCGGCTGTTAACCGAAGGGTTGTAGGTTCGAGTCCTACCTGAGGAGCCAATTCAAGTCCTTCCTTTTCAACGTATCCCCTACTGAACACGCCGTTTGCGGCACTGCGGCCGGGTTGTGGCCTCCGATCAAGGTTTACCCATCTTTGCTCGAATTTCCTCGTCCTTGGACGCCGGGGTCCCCCC
>JAEUQD010000237.1 GCA_016789925.1 Bryobacterales bacterium
CGGGCGCGGTGCCCGAAAACGCCGACAAGTATCCCGAGCACCATATGTTCGGCACACTCCCCGCCTATGGTTTTTATTGCCGCCATGTCAGGCGGATTCAGTTCCGCAATGTTCAGGTCAAATCGGTTCAGCCTGACGAACGGCCGCGGTTGGTCACCGACGATGTCGAGGGATTGCTCGTTTCCGGATCGCCTCTGTAACACGTGACGTGTATCACCAGCAGCGCGCCAAAATAGGCCGTTCCGGCCCAGACGAACACCGGCAGGTAGCTGCCGGTCAGTTCCAAAAGAAAACCCGTCGCCGTCGAAACCACCATCCCGCCGATGCTGGCGCCGAACCCGCAAATGCCCACCACCGAACTCACCGCCCGTTGCGGATACAGGTCCGAAACAAGCGTGAAGATGTTGGCGGCCCAGCCCTGGTGTCCCGCCGTCGCCAGGCCGAGCAGCGCCACCGCCGTCCACAGGTTGTCCACTTCGCTCGCGAACATAATCGGAGCCACCATCAGCGCGCAGACGAACATCGCCGTCTTCCGCGCCCCACTTACTGTCCAACCCCGCTTCATCAACCAGCTCGACAGCCAGCCCCCAAAAACACTGCCAAAATCAGCGGCCAGATAAACCGTCACCAGCGGCGGACCAATCCGGTCGAGCGCGATGCCGTGCTTCGTGTATAAGAACTTCGGTACCCAATACAGATAGAACCACCACACCGGATCGGTCAGGAAGCGCGCCGCCACCAGGCCCAGCGTCTGCCGCGACCGGCATAGACCCAGCCACGGGACGTTTCCGCCGGCTTCATTCTCCTTGTTCGTGGCCGGCGCGCGATACAGGACGACCCAGAGGATGACCCACAGAAAGCCCGATGCGCCGGTGGCCAGAAACGCCCAGCGCCACCCCCATTGCAAAGCGATCCACGGCACCAGCAACGGCGCGGCGATCGCGCCCACGTTCGACCCCGCGTTGAACAGGCCCGTGGCCAGCGCCCGCTCCTGCTTTGGAAACCATTCCGCTATCGCCTTGACAGCCGCGGGAAAGTTTCCCCCTTCGCCCAAGCCAAGAGCGAACCGCGCCACTCCAAATCCAAATGCCGACCGCGCGGCCGCGTGAGCCATGGCCGCAAGGCTCCACAACGTCACCGCCAGCGGGTAGCCCTTGGCCACGCCCATCAGGTCCAGCAGCCGACCAGCGCCTAACAGTCCCAACGCATAGGCGGCCTGGAACGACGTGACGATCAGACCGTACTCCGACTCGCTCCACCCGATCTCCGTTTGCAGCAACGGCGCGAGGATCGCGAGAATCTGCCGGTCCAAGTAGTTCACCGTGGTCGCGAAAAACAGCAGCGCGCACACCGTCCAACGCGACCGTGCCCTCATACCGTCAACTAATTCGGCGACCCGATAGCATAGAGGGCATTACTGGTCCGAATATACATGATGCCGTCACTGATGGCCGGAGTTGCGTAGATGTCCGAGTCGAATTCATTGATCGCCAGAATCTCCCACTCGCCGGCGGCACGCAGCACAACGACTTTGCCATGCTCGCTGGCCATGTAGACCTTGCCGTCCACTCCGACCGGTGAGGCGTAGTAGTCTTCCAGCGCACCCGTCAAACGCGCCTGCTTGAGCACCTTGCCGCTCTTCGCGTCCAGCGTGGTCGCAATTCCACCGTTGCGGACGATGTAAACCACGTCGTTGTAAACCAGCGGCGAAGGCACGTCCGGCAGCGACTTCTCATAGCGCCACAGCACGTTCGTATCCGTCACGTCGCCGCTGCCCCCAAGCTTCACCGCCAGTAAGCCGTTGCGCGAGGCGCGGCGCGTGCGAAAGAATGTCCACTCCCTCTCGTTCAGAAAACCATCCCGATCCAAATCGATCGCACGCCAGCTTCCCGTGGGTTGCCAGGGCTGAGGAAGCTCCGCCTGAGCCAGCTTCCCGTCGTGATTGGCATCGGCCTTGGCGATCACCTCCGCGAAGCCGGGCAGGTCCACCTGCTGTCCCTCATCGTTCCCCGTGGTCCATCCACTGAAGTACACAATATCGCCGGCAATCGTCGGTGCCGACTTAGGCTGGCACGTAAGACCTCGAACAAACCAGAGCGCTTCGCCGTCCACCACCGAATACGCGGTCAGTTGGTAGGAGCCGGGCGCGATCACTTGCGCCGGACCCCGCGCCGGACGGTGAATGGTCGGCGTCGAGTATCCGTTAATGACGTGGCGCGGCGTCTTCCAGGCGATCTTGCCGCTCTCCGCATCCACCCCGATGATGAAGGCGTCCGTGTCCGTATCGCAGACCAGGATCACTCTTCCATCCGCATAGACCGGCGATCCCACCACGCCGTGTTGACTGTTGAACGGTCCAAGCGGCACCTGCCACCGCTCCTTGCCCTCGAAATCATAGGCGACCAAGCCGAAATCGGCGAAGAAGACATAAACGCTCTTTCCATCGCTCACCGCCGTAGGCGCGGCGCGGTGATTGAGCGCGTGTTGAGCTTCGCGCTTGGGAGCGCGCACGGACCGCCGCCACTGGACCTTCCCCGTCGCGCGGTTCAAGCTCATCGTAATCAACTCATCGCCCTCGGAAGCCGTCAGGAAAATGCGATCGCCCACCAGGACGGGCGACGACTTCCCTGCCGGCAGTTCCGTCTTCCACCGAACGTTCTTTTGCGGCCCAAACTCCGTGGGCAGTTGTCCGCAGGAAGGACACAGCCCCGAAGCGCCCGGACCACGAAACTGAGGCCAGTCGGCCCCAAACAAACTGGCGACAAGCAGCGGATAGAGAAGGGTGCGCATTTTCCTGCTACCCATATTATGCTTTCGACCTGCTCCTCGGCGGCGACTAACTAGCCTACTTTCCGGCGCAAAATTCGTAAGAGAAGTCCGGCGTTTTCAATGGGCGCGCGGGGTGAACCGTGCGGGAGTGAACAAGGGGGCTTCGGGCGGCACCACTCCAGACATCAGGTCAAGAACATTGTTCTCGAAAAATGTTCTTGACCCGATGTCTTGTCGTCTGTATCATTCTTATGAATGGTACACAAGAAGACCACCCCCTCCGTCGATTCCCTCGTCTCTTCCGTTCCCTCGTTCTCTCAGATCCTCCGCGGTTCCCTGGTCGAGCGCCGGACCTTTCATTCCTCCGGCTGCACCAAGTGCGCCGAAGGCATCGGCCATC
Source organism: Bryobacterales bacterium (assembly GCA_016789925.1). GTDB lineage: Bacteria > Acidobacteriota > Terriglobia > Bryobacterales > Bryobacteraceae > JADLDI01. Next base: position 3,170 of record JAEUQD010000237.1, read on the forward strand.
CCCAATGGGTCGTCACCGTCACCTATCCCGGCGCCAGGACCAAGCAGGTCAGCGTCACCGCCGAGCAACTCCCCCAGATCCGCGCATGGATCGCCAACTATCGCCAGATCAAGGAAGCCCTCGAGGCGATCTCCGAGACCAACCTCGAATCGCTGCGCTCCGCGCGGGATGCCGCCAAG
>JAEUQD010000268.1 GCA_016789925.1 Bryobacterales bacterium
CGCGAGGAAAGCGAATGGAACGCCGCCCATGCGGCCGGCGCAATCCACCTGGGCAAAGGAATCATCGAACGCGACATCGAGACGAAGGTGCCAGACAAGTCGCAGCGGCTGGTCCTGTACTGCGGTGGGGGCTACCGGTCAGCCCTGGCGGGCGATGCGTTGTTGAAGATGGGTTACACCGACGTGATTTCGCTCGACGGCGGTTGGCGCGCCTGGCAGGAAGCCGGCCTGCCGGTGGAGCGGTAGATCGCCAGCCACCCGGATGTGAACCTTTTTGCGGCCTCCGCGTAGTAAGCGATCAGAAAGGTTTCACACAGGTCATGCTCCTCTCTAGTCCTCGCCACTGCCTCCTGGCTCTGCTGGTTACAGCGCTTCCCGCATTCTCCCAGGTTCCGCCCGCGCCCGCACCGCCGGCCACGCGCGCCTTGAACCTCGAATCGCAGGACGCGCAGCGCACGCGCGAGGAACTGAATGAGATTCTGCGGAAGCATCCGCCCGCTCTGCGGCGCGTACTTTCGCTCGACTCCGGGCTGGCCAGCAACGCCGCCTACCTCTCCGCCTATCCGGCGTTAGCGGCGTACCTCACCGCCCATCCGGAGATTCCGCGCAACCCGGGCTACTTCTTCGGATCGTTCGATGCGGAGTTCTCGCACCGGCCCCGCTCCGCGACGCAGGATATGTGGAACGACGTGATGGCCGGCATCGCTACTTTTGGCGGATTCGGCCTTGCCATCGGCCTCCTGACCTGGCTGGTGCGCACGTTCATCGATTACCGCCGCTGGAACCGCTTGTCCAAGGTGCAGACGGAGGTTCACACCAAGATCCTCGACCGGTTGACCACCCCGGAAGACCTTCGCGCCTACATCCAATCGCCCGCCGGAGCGCGCTTTCTCGAATCCTCTCCTATCGAGTTGGATGCAGCCCCGAAGCGCATTGGGGCGCCGATGAGCCGTATCCTTTGGTCGCTGCAAGGCGGCGTGGTCGTGTTCGTGCTGGGGATCGGATTCCTGGTGGTCAGCCGGCACGCCACCGATCCCGAGGCCGTCACCTCGCTCAGTGCGCTGGGTATCCTGGGAATGGCCCTCGGCGCGGGTTTCCTGCTCTCGGCCGCGCTTGCCTTCTTCCTGACCCGGCGCTTGGGACTGCTCGAACCCCAGTCCACGGATTCACGCCCATGAGTCTTCGCGACACGACGTACTCGGAACTGAGCCGCGCGGCGGCCGCCGGGGACGCCTGCGCGAGCTTCGCAATGGACGAAGAATCGTTCCGGACATTTTATGAGCGCACGGCACGATCCGTGTGGGCCTACCTCGCACGCATTACGGGCGACCGGCATCTTGCCGACGATCTGCTCCAGGAATCCTACTATCGCTTTCTCCGCGCCGGGGCTTCGTATGAGAGCGAAGCGCACCGGCGCAATTCCCTTTACCGGATTGCCACCAACCTGGCGCGGGATGCGCGCAGACGGAGCGCCGCGCGGGGATTGGCCGGCTACGGAGTGGAGCACGTGCCCGGCGGCGATGACGCGGCGCGGGCCGAGCGCGCGGCGGATGTGACGCGCGCCTTGGCGCAACTGAAGCCGCGGGAGAGGGAACTGCTTTGGCTGGCCTATGCCGAAGGCGCTTCGCACGAGGAGATCGCGGCAACCCTCGGGCTGCGCCCGGCGAGCCTGAAGGCGCTGCTGTTCCGCGCGCGCCGCCGCCTGGCCGCCCTGCTTTCGCCTCGGGAAAGGGAGGGCTGCGATGCCGGAGCGTGAGTGCGGTTTCGAACCCGAGGTGCTGGCAGCCGTGGTGGAGGGCCGCTGGCCGCTTGCGGTCGAGCCCTTGTTGCGGGAACATGCCGCAGCCTGCCCGCTGTGTTCCGAAGTCCTGACGGTAGCCTCCGCCCTGGTGCCGGACCGGCAGGAGTGGAAGGCGGCGCCCTCGCTGCCCGCGGCAGGTACCGTATGGTGGCGGGCGCAAATCCGCGCGCGGCGCGAAGCGGCGGCCGCCGCCGCGAGGCCCCTGCTGGTGGCGCAAGCGGCCGCGTTCGTCGTGGCGCTCGCCATTCTGGGTATGGTAGGCAAAGCCCTGCTTCCCTCGTTTACTCTTCTGGCGGGCGAATACGGCGGATGGTTCTTCGCAGCGGCCGCCGCGGTACTGGTCATCCCGGCGGCAATTCTCCTGGCTCTGCGGCGCAGCGAGTAGCCTTTGCCGAGGCGGTCGTAGATGCTGCTGTATAGACCGGTGTCGTGAAGATGTGGGGAAGAGTGATCAAGGAACGCTCCGAGAGAGTTGACTTGCTATTCCCCACGGGACTACCTTAGAGGCATTCTCTCTCCGAGGTGGCCGATGCTTCGTTTGACTTTAGTGATTTTCATGGTTGCCGCTTGCTCAATGCCCGCGGCTGCTCAAGTTCTCTACGGTTCACTCACGGGAACGGTTCAGGATTCCGGTGGCGCCGTGGTCCCCGGGGCCAAGATTACCGCTCGTAACACGGGAACTGCCCAGGAACTCACCACCGTAACCAACGATATCGGCGCTTACACGTTCACCAACCTCGTGCCCGGCGCCTATGACGTCACCATCAACGCCAATGGGTTCCGCCCCATCGTCAAGCGCGGCATTCCCATCACGGCCAACGTTGTCCGCCGTGAAGATGCCCAGCTCGAACTGGGCCAGGTCTCGGAAACCGTCACGGTGGAAGCGGGACAGGTAGCTCTCCAGACCGACAAGGCGGACCTCCACACCGAAATCGGCAGCAAGGAAGTGATCAACATGCCGCTGCCGCGCTACCGCAACTACCAGAGCTTGATCAACCTCGTCCCCGGAGCGACTCCCGGCCGTTACCAGAACTCCATTCAGGCCGCCCCGGCTCGTGCTCTCGACACGAATGTCAACGGCGTCAACCGGAACAACAACGCCACCCGGATCGACGGCGCTCTGAGCGTGTTCCTCTGGCTCCCCCACCACACCGCCTACGTCCCGCCCGCCGAAACCATCGAAAC
>JAEUQD010000284.1 GCA_016789925.1 Bryobacterales bacterium
TCCGGCGGCACACCGGCCACCGTCAATACACGTGGTTGAGAAGGTTCCGCGGACAAACCAGCTATCATAGCGCGAGCACCTGATGAAGATCCGAATTCAACGGTTGCGCCCGGAAGCGCAATTGCCCGACTATGCCCACGGCCCGCTCGAAGACGCGGGGCTCGATCTGCATGCCGCCGACGATGCCCTGCTGGAACCGAATGTTCCCGTGCTGGTCCCGACCGGACTCGCCATCGAGGTGCCGCCCGGCTGTGAGGCGCAAGTGCGTCCCCGTTCCGGACTGGCGGCGAAGCACGCCATCATCCTCCCGAACTCACCAGGAACCATCGACCCCGGCTATCGCGGCGAAGTTCGCGTGATCCTGCTCAACCTGGGCCGCCAAGCCTATCAAATCCACCGCGGCGACCGCATCGCCCAGCTAGTCGTCGCCCGCTACGAAGCGGTGGAATGGGAGGAATCCGACCTCTCGGAAACCAAACGCGGCGCCGGCGGCTTCGGCTCCTCCGGCCGGTAATCTGGACTTGTCCGACTACGGTGAAAGCGCCGACACTCGGTAAGTTACTTGTCCTCCTCGAAAATGCTTGTCTTTTGAAGGTCCTCCTCGCGCGCTGTCTCGTAGTCCGGAATCTGGTTGAGCCGGCGGCCCAGCCAGAGAGCCGTCAACAAGCCCGGCAGCGCTCCGGCGCCGACGCCGGGGAGTTTCCACCCAAGTGCCGCACAGATCGTCGCCTCGATCGCAAGCCCGACGAGTGCGCCCGACAGTTCCCAAGTCCAGGACGCTCGAATGCCTCTGGGGCGCCGGTACAAGCCCAACGCTTTCAGCCGCACACACGCGCGGAAGAACCTCCACCAAAACCCCAGGCTCAAGACACAGAGAACCATCGCCAGCCAGACCCCACCGGTTCTCAGTAATGAGACCACTTGAGCGGATCTTTCCGGCAGGCAGGCGAAAACCAGCGCCGCCGCCGCCAAACCGACCACTGCCGATGCAGCGCGCTCCCCAAGCACCATCTGCGTCTCATACAGCGCGGCCTTCTCCACGTGAGCCGCCGGCCCGATGCTCTCCGGCAGCAGCCGCTCCATCATGTCTTCCCGCATAAGACCTCCATCAGCTTCTTCCGCGCGCGGTGCGCGCGCAGCCGCGCCGCCTCTGCCGTCAAACCGGTCGAGGCGGCAATCTCTTCATAGGACAACCCACCTTCCGCCCTCAACACCAGCACCTCGCGATCGAGTCGCGGCAGTTCGGACAAGCCGCGCAAAACGCGTTCCAATTCCACATAAACAGCCGGGTCGACAGGCAATGCAGGGACCGAATCCGGCATCTCTCCGCGCCACCGTCCACGGCGCCACTCGCGCCGGTAAAGGTTTCGGACGATTGTGAGCAGGTACGCCCGCACTGTGAGAAACTCCACACGCGAGCCGGCTTCCCAGACACGCAGGAAGGCTTCCGCGGTCAGGTCCTCCGCCTGCGCCACATTCCCTGTCAATGCCAGCGCAAACCGATACACATCCCGTGAGTGGCGCTCATAAAGCGCTCCGAAACTCGCCGGTGTAACCGGTTCGCCCATCTATACGAACATACTCCTGAGTTCGGGATATGTTACACGCGTTACCGCGGGCGACGCCAACCGCCCTGAAACCGCTGTTCGGCGTATCGCGCAAGGTCAGAAAGAGATCGCCGCCGGGAAAATGCCGAAATTTCAATCGCATTGGCTAAGCATGCCATCATCCTCCCGAACTCGCCAGGAACATCGATCTCGGCTATCGCGGGGAAGTTCGCATGATCCTGCTCAACCTGGGCCGCCAAACCTATCAAGTCCACCGGGGCGACCGCATCGCCCAGCGAGTCGTCGCCCGCAATGAAGCCGTGGAATGAGAAGAGTCCGACCTATCGAAAACCAGGCGTGGCGCCGGCGCCTTCGGCTCCTCAGTCCGGCAGTGCCCCAGACTGTCGGTGCTAGCAATGGCGTGATTGCCGCGAAGCGTCGGTGGTCACGCTACACGCTTAACTGAATAACCCCAACACGGGTGAACCTTCCACCAACGCCCGCGGCTGCTTCAGGTCGTTCAGGACTTCCATCCGCGGCTCGATGCCCAGGGAGTAGTAGACGGTGGCCACCAAATCCACCGGGTGGACCGGTTTGTCGGCAGGCGATGAGGCCTGTGCGTCGGATGCGCCATACTGCACTCCTCGCTTGGTCCCGCCTCCCGCCACAATCGCGGTATAACAATACGGCCAGTGGTCCCGACCGTCCGGCGAATTCACGTTGCCGGAGGTCGACACACCGAGCTTCGGGCTGCGGCCGAACTCGCCGGTCACCACTACCAGCGTGTCCTTCAACAAGCCCCGGTCGTCCATGTCGGTAAGGAACGCCGATAATCCGCGATCCAGCTTCGGACAATGAATGTTCTTCAGTGGGCCGAAGTTGGCGGCGTGTGTATCCCAGGCGTCCACTTCCGGATTGCCATTGGCCACCGAGGGCCAATTCACCTGGACAAACCGCGTTCCCGCTTCGATCAACCGGCGTGACATCAGCAGCGATTGTCCGAAGGTGTGCCGGCCGTAGCGGTCCCGCGTCGCATCCTTCTCTTTCGCCAGATCGAACGCGTCGCGCGCTTTGCCCGACAGCACCAGGTCGTACGCCTTCTCGTAATACTCGTTCAAGGCATACGAACTCACGGCTTTGTCCAGCTCTTTCATGGACCCGTTGATACCCTTCAAGAGCTCAAACCGGTCTTTAAAACGCTCGGGCGATACTTCGCTGCGCAGCGACAGGTCGTCCAGCCGCACGGTCTTGTTCGGATCCTGGTAGAGGCGATAGGGGTCGTGCGCTTTGCCGAGGAAGCCCGCGGCGCCACCTTTGCCAATGACATTGGATTCCTGCAACGGCCGCGGCATCTCGACAAACGGCAGCATCGGACCCTCGGGCGGCAACATGTTCGCGATGTGACAGCCCATATGCGGAAAGTCGCGCGGCGAGGGTGGTTCCAATTGCCCCGAGGGAGACACTTTGTCGGGCGGCCAACCCGTCATCATCTGGTACATCGCGGCGGTGTGGTTGAACAGTCCCGAAGGCGTATAGGACATGGAACGGATGAGCGTCACCTTGTCCATCACGTCGGCCAGCATCGGCATCGTCTCCGACACCTGAATGCCGTCCACCTTGGTCTTGATCGCCTTGAACTCGCCGCGGATGTTGGCTGGAGCTTCGGGCTTCGGGTCCCAGATATCGATATGGCTCGGCCCGCCTTGTAGGAAGATCATCACCACCTGCTTGGCCCGCGGTTGAATTTTCGATTCCACGCGCGCCGGCGCGGCCTTGGCTTCCATGCGCAACACGTCCGGCAGACTGACGCCCAGCAGGCTCAAACCGCCGATACGCATCAATTCGCGCCGCGACCAGCCGTCACACGTGCGCCCAGGTTTCCCAGGAATTGAGAGCATCCAGCCTCCTCTTTTTTAACCGAGTGTGCTGTTATTATATGCCGACTTACAAAACCAGTTCGCGAGCCACGCCGCGCAGGTCCATCTCAAACTCGATCGAGACAATCGGCGGGCGAGAGAAGTGCCACAGGGCGCCGTGGATGTTGCTCTTGCCCATCGGCTTGAGAATTGCGTCGGCCAGGAACGGAGTGATGTTGTAGACCGTGTAGATCTCGGTGACCGTCGCCTCGTCCCAAGAGACGCCCAGTTCCTTGATACGGCCGGTCATCAAGCCCATTACGAACCGCGCCTTCTCGGCAATCGCGTCGGGCGACGTTTCACCGCGCCGCACCACATCGTGCGGATCGAGCGACCCTTCCGGCAGCTCGCCGCCGCCCGCCACCACAAACGTCTTGCGCGAAAGCGACGACGGGATGGTGTAGCTGAAACCGTAGAGCGACGGCACGGCCGGCGCGCCCACCTCCGGCGCCACGTTCGTCCTGGCCACC
>JAEUQD010000290.1 GCA_016789925.1 Bryobacterales bacterium
AAGCATTCGAAGTTCAGCGCGCCGACCGAACACGGTGTGGTGAAGAAGGGCGCGATTGTCGCGTTCAAGATGGATAAAAAGGGCGAGCAGGTGCTGTTGACGCCGGTGTGGATTTCGCGGGATATGAACCAGGCGGAGCCGCCGCTGATCGCCAACGGGATGGTGTTCGCCTACGGGTCGGGCGAGAACACGGCGCAGGCGTTTCCGGACGTGGGTCTGGATTTCCGGATGGAGCGGCGTATACCGCTGTCGACGCACGCGGTGCTGTATGTGCTGGATGCGCAGACGGGCAAGGAGTTGTGGTCGAGCGGGAAGCAGATCACGAATTGGAATCACTGGAGCGGGATCGCGCTGGCGAACGGACAGATCTATATCAACACGTACGACGGGCACCTGTATGCGTTCGGCCTGAAGAAATGAAGTGGCTGTTGTGGGCGGTGGCGGCGGTTCCCGCGCTGATGGCGCAGCCGGAGGTGGAGCGGGAACTGGACGCGTACCGCCGGGTGCTGATGGATTGGGGCGGGTTGACGCGGTACGGCAGCGACAATGCCGAATTGAAGTACGATCCGAACCGCGTCGTGTTTCTGGGCGACGACATTACGGAAAACTGGATCGATTTCTTTCCCGGCAAGCCGCAGTACTTGAACCGCGGGATCACGAGGCAGACGACGGCGCAGATGCTGGTGCGGTTCCGGCAGGACGTGATCGCGCTGAAACCGAAGGTGGTGGTGATCCAGGCGGGGACGAATGACATTGCGAGCGTGATGGGTCCGTCGACCGAGGGGACGATGGCGGATCATTTCCTGTCGATGCTCGACCTGGCGAAGGCACATGGGATCAAGGTGGTGCTGGCGTCGGTGACGCCGGTGTGCGATTGCGGGTCGAAGCAGACGGCGCGGCGCCCGCCGGGGAAGATCATCGGCCTGAATGGGTGGTTGAAGGGGCAGGCGGCGGTGTATCTGGACTACTATTCGGCGCTGGCGGAGGGCCGGCTGATGCGTCGGGAATTGACGGCGGACGGGTTTCTACCGAACCGTGCAGGGTACGCGAAGATGGCTCCGCTGGCCGAGCGGGCGATCGCGGCAGCGCTCGCCCGTGAATGAAGTGGCAAGCTCGCAGCAGGAAGTGAAACGGCCGGGGCTTCGTTCTCCTGCTATCGGTTTCCGACCCATTTACTTCCCGGCGCGTCCGAACCGGTTTCCGTACTGGCTGCGCTGGAAAATGTCCTCAGGGTCGTGCATCTCGATGATCGCGCGGAGCGCCGCAGCCGGATCCGTGGAAGCCTGATAGAACGATTGGGTAATCTTGTAGCCCATGTAATAGCCCAGGTCCGGCGGACCCACTCGCTTCGAATCGCGAGCGTTATACAACCAGGCGCGATGTCCGTCCGGCCGTGTCACGTCCTGTTGGAAGCGCTCCCACAACTCCCGCTCGTGCGCATCCCCATAACTCTTGATGCTTTCGTTAATATGCCGCCCGGCCAGCCGCTCCGCCAGGAAGTCCGCGGCGCCTTCCCGAAGGCAGGAGGCCAGAAATCCGCTCCCCTTTTCCTGCGAAGTGCGTTGTTGGAAGTGCATGAGCTCGTGGGCCACCATCGGGACCATCACGTCGAAGCGAAGCCGCGCCCTGTCATCGCCGAACATCTCCGTACCGATGATCAACGCTCGTTGGGAACTCATGCCGCCGGAGTTTCGCCGCCCGACCACGAAGTACAGCGCCGGGAACCGCGCCGCCGGGTACCAGTCACGGAACTTCCTGTAAATCGCCCGAATCTCGGGCTCAAAGGCCAGAATCTTCTCCGCGTACGGACGGGCGCGTTCGTAGTAGCCGCGATCCTCCAATATCCTGGCCGCCAGCGATTCCGCGTCGATAATCCGGTTCGGCGTGAAATCCTTGACGCCGTCCGACCCCTTGTCGAGATACTCGGTCTTCAGCACCAAGGCTAACTTGTCGCTCTGCCCTCCCCCACTTACCCAGAGATCGAAGGCCCGCCAGAACAGCGACACGTCCGCAATCGAAACCGGCGCCTTGTCCGGGTCCCGGCTCAGTTCGACAGGGGACGCAGCGGCGCATGTCACCAGGCCGGCGGCGGCAAGCAGGATTCGCAGTTTCATTATCGACGCTTCTCACGCCAAGGGTGTTCGCTGCTTCCCCTCGGCATCGAAGTTCTCCGGATCCAGCCACCGCTCGAACACTTTCTTCCGCTCCGGCCACTCCTCGTCGATCATCGCGAACCACGTCGTATCCCGGCTCTTTCCCTTGACGATCATGTGTTGGCGGAAGAGGCCTTCGTAGGAGAAGCCCAGCCGCTGCGCCGCCGCCCGCGACGGGGCGTTCAGCGCGTTGCACTTCCACTCGTAGCGGCGATAACCCAGGTCCTCGAACACATAGCGCGCCAGCAGGTACATCGCCTCGGTGGCGCCGCGGGTCCGTTGCAGGGCCACGGTGTACATGATGTGCCCCACTTCAATCACCCGGTTGGGCAGGTCGATCCGCATCAGCGCCGCGTAGCCCAGCGCTTGCCCCGTGACATTGTCAACGATCGCGTAGAACAGCGGATCTTCCGAGGCCTGCTTCCGTTGCAGATGCGCGTCAAAAGCCGCGCGGTCCGCAAACGGACCATCGCTCATGTAGAGCCAGCGTTGTTCATGCCGCGGATGTCCGGCGCCCTCCCAGAGGGCATCGCCATGCGCTTCCGGGTTGAGCGGGGACAGGGTCACATAACGCCCTGGGATCGTGATGCGCGCTGGACGTGGCGCGGGTTCGGTGGAAAACATGGCTCTCAGGCAATTGTCACATTGGCGGCCGCGCGATACGTCGCCAGGGCCGTAGCGCGGTCCACGGCGCGCTTCATCGGATCGACGAGATCCACCAGCGTCACCGGCCGTGGTGCGCACAGAGCGGCGATCTGCGGCAGGTCGCCGTGGAGCAAACCGTCCTTGATCATCGTCGAGGCGTTGTGCAGATAGCGGTCCGACTGCGCCAGTGCCTGGTAGCTCACCAGCATGCGCTCGCCGCGCACCGCTTCGACGCGCGGTTCAAACACGGCCGCCATCAGCGTCCAAAGCGCGCCCGCGCCGCGTCCCACTGCTTCGAGCCGCGTGACGCCGCCGCGCGAGAACGCGTACTCCACCGCCCGGATCACATCGAACACGCGCATGCCCAGCAGCGACTCGTCGAGGTACCAGCCCATATGGGTGAGCGCGGTGTCGACATCGAACAGGTGGCCGAACTCGCCGGGCCGGTCGGAGGCAGGCGGATGGGCCGGCCGCGTTTCGCCCACGCCGCGCACATCCACCGAGACCACCAACTGGCCCGCGCGCGCCATCCTCTCCAGCGGCCCGAATTCCGACCCTTCAGCCTGCTTTCCGCGTTCGTCCACCCAGAGCAGGGCGGGCTTGGCCGGATCGGCCTTAGCAGGGACAAAGGCCCAGACGGGCACGTAGATGCCGGGCTCGGAGAGGAACTCCAGCTTCTCGATGGCGTAGCCTTTGCGCTGCGTCGTCACGAGGTGACGCACATCGAGCGAACCCCGGTGGTTGGGCAGGCGCAGCAACTCTCGCAGTTTCTCCTTCGTCAATCCGCTCGGCGGCAGTTTAGCCGCCTTCTCGCGAATCAACGTGTAGATCGTCTTGCCTTTGTTCGAATAGCGAATGCTGCCGTTCGGCGTGCAGTAGAGCTGCCGTTCGGGCTCGAGTTCGAACTCGGGCTCCGTGTCCGGACCCGGCTTGTTGTAGAACCACCTCGAAAACCAGCGCGTGGTGGCGATGCGCAACTTGGGTGTCCACGCGTGGGGATCAGTGGCTTCTTCCGCGGCGAACCGGTCCGGCGCGCCCAGCAACGCATACCGCGACCTGATCTTCTCGACGGCTTCGTTGAACCGTGGATAGAAGTCTTCAATCAACACCAGCAACGGCCGCGGCGCGATGGCCACCTGCATATCCACGTGGTCAACGCCGAGTTTGTTACCGGGGAAGAGATTCTGCTCGACGTCGGAAGGCCCGATCCGAGCGTTCGGACCATAGTCGACGGGCCAACGGTTGGCCGTACCGCCTTCGTTAATCACAGCCACCTTCACACGCTCGTCCAAGGCCGCGATAAACCGTGTCAACGTCCCGCCGCCGGAATGGCCCGCACACCCGATCCGGTTGCGGTCCACTTCGGTCCGCGTGAGCAGATAGTCGATCGCCCGCATGCCATCCCAGATCCGGTAATGCGTGAGGTCCTCGCCCATCATGAGGAGCAGGTGACCGGCCATCGAGTGCTCGGTGGTCGCGCCGCCCACATCGGTAAGGTTCGTTTCGGGATTCCAGTACTGGCGGCGTTCCCCCTGCCCGATGGGGTCGAACGCGAGAACAACGAATCCACCCAGCGCCAAATTGATATAGGCGCTCTGATACTCCGGGGCCATGCGAGCGTCGGCGAAGTGGCCGCAGGGCGAAATAATGCCCGGAAACGGACCATTTCCCGAGGTTGGAATGTAGAGGTTGCCGGTGACCCAGAAGTCCGGGCGCGACTGGAACATCACGTTCTCGACCCGGTAGCCTTTGCGCTCGAAGCTCTTCACCGTCACTGAGCCCAGCGGATTGCGCTCGGGGAGGCCATGGATCATGCGGCGCATCGCCGCGCGCACCGTGCGGTTGCGCTCCTCCAACTGGGCGGGCGCCGTGATCTTCGCGCGCTCGGCGTCCCAATGCGCGGTGTTGCGGTTCAGCGCGCTGGTAAAGTGGCGCACCAGCATGTCGGGGTATTGCCCGCCATAACTGCTGGCGCCGCGCGCCACCAGCGGCGCCAGCAGGGTCAGCGGAAATTCGCGCCGCCGCATGGCGCTACCACTCCAACCGCGCGCCGATCAACCCGTTGCGCGGACCGGCCAGATCGCGAGCCTGTGTTGCACGGATTGTCGCAACATTGTTCGGCGCGGAAATGTTCAGCGCCGGAATATCGAAGTTCCCTTTGTTGAACAGGTTCGTGAAGCTGATCTGAATGCGGAAGAACATCTTCTCGCGGACCGGGAACGATTTGAACATCGCCGCGCTGGCCACCTGGCGCCCAGGACCCACGAGGATTCCGCGGCCCGAGGTTCCGAAGCGGCCCGAATTCGCCGGCGGCACCGCAAACGCCCGCACGTCGAACCAGCGGTCGATGGTGCGCTCGCCGCTCGGCAGGTTGCCGTTGCCGATCCGGTCTGGGATGCCGCCCACCGTCTGCGTGTTCGACGGATCCGACCCCGCGAAGCTCGGCGTCAGAAACTCGCCCGTCTGCGCGATATACGAACCGCTCAACTGCCAGCCGCCCAACACGAGATTCCCCACGGTATTCCCGCTCAGGTAGCGCTTGCCGCGGCCCACCGGCAGTTCCCAGATCAATGTCGAGATGAACCGGTGCCGCGGCGAATACTGCGCGTCGCCCCGCTCACGGCGGCGGTCAAATGCGTTCTCGATGGTGGTACCGCCCTCGACGCCGCCGATCTCATCGACGTCCGTGAGGCTCTTGGCCAGCGTCCAGGCCCCCATGAACGAGAGGCCGCGCGACCATTTGCGCTCGAGTTGCACGGTGACCGCGTTATAGGTGTGGGTGCCGCCGTTCTCGCGCATCACAATGTTCCGGTACAACGGATACGGCCGCCGGCTTTGGGCGAAGGGGGTCGTGCTCGGCGTCGGCATGTTCACGTTCCGGCCAAACACCAGCCCGTTGGACTTCGATCCGATATAGGACAACCGCAAGCCGATCGACGCGCCCAAGTCACGTTCAATGGTCAGGTTCCATTGCTGGGCATAGGCATTGCGGACATTGACGCCGATACCCGTCACATCCACGTTACCCGTGGTGCCTGCGCCGAGAAACGGACGCTGCAAGGTTAGCGCGGGCGTGTTATTCGTGATGGAGTTCACGAAGCTCTCGGTGAGGGCGAACGGCCCGCCGTAGAGCGACGAGAAAATGTCGGCCGTAAAGTCGTCGTTGAACAACCCATACCCGCCGCGGATGACGTTCTTCGTGCCCCCGAACGGACGCCACGCGAAGCCGATGCGCGGCTGGAAGTTGTTCAGATCGCGGTTGCGCAAGGACCGTTCCGGAAAGCCGGCGGCCGACGCGGTGACAATCGGAATCGTTTTCGGGAACAGCGGATTCACATACCGATCGATGATCGTCTGGTTCGGCACGACCAATCGCCCGTTAGCGGCGTCGACGTTGAAGATGATGTCGTGCTTGTCGCGCGCCGGCTGGTTGTAATCCCACCGGATGCCATAGCTGAGCGTGAAACTCTGGCTCAGCTTATAGTCGTCCTGGAAGAATCCGCTCAAATGGTAGAAACGGGCATAGCGCGGCGGCCGCACGTAGTTGCGCGACGTGGTTTGCGGAACTCCGAGGAGAAAGTCCGCCCACGCGTGGCCGGTCGCAAAGCCGGTAAAGCCATAGGTCCCAAACTGCGGCCGTTGAAAGTCGTTGTACTGCTGTGGCCGGTATTCAACGCCGCCCTTGAACGTATGCTTCCCGCTGATCTTCGTCATTTGGTCGACAAACTGGAAGGTGTTCTCGGCGGGCGCGGCTTTCGCGATTTGCGACATCGCCTGGAAACCGGTAATGCTCAGGGTCGGCACGTTCTGCACGCCGGGAGCGGGTTGCAGGCCCTGAATGCCCAACTGGTCGACAAGCTCCTGGCCGAGCAGCACTCCTTCGCGCGGATTGTAGTTGCGCGCAAAGCCCGCTTTGAACTCGTTGATCAACGTCGGTGTGATCGTCCAGGTATCGGAGATGGCCACCTGCCGCGCCATCCGCACCTGTACGCGCAACCCGGTCAGGTCCGACGGCAGTCCGCTGTCGAGCACCTTCGGCTCCGACCGCTTGTAGCTGACGCGCGCATACAAGTTGTTGCTTGCAGTCACCGCATAATCCACACGGACATCGAACTGGTCGTGCCGGATCTGCTGCGGCACCGTCGCGCGATAGTTCCCGTTAGTCGAAGTAGGCGGCCCGAAATTCGGCAGCGGATAGAAGCGGTTCTGCCAGAAGACCGAACCCGCATTCAACAGGCTTGGTGGAATCACGTTGCCCGGGAACGGCTGGCCCGAATAGGGATTGCGTAGCGGCGTGGTCAACGCCGAGAAATCGCCACCCCGCATGGCCACCGTCGGCACGTTGGGCGCGATCACCGCCGGTTGCCGCTGCCGCTCGCCTTCGTAGGTGCCAAAGAAGAACAGCTTGTTCTTCTTGATGGCCCCGCCGCTCGACGCCCCAAAGTTGTTCCGGATGTTCTGTCCCTTCGTCGTCGCGAAGAAAGGCCGCGCGTTCAGCGCCGAGTTTTCGTGATACCAGAACAGCGCGCCGTGCAACTCGTTGCTGCCACTCTTGGTGATGGCCGTGATGTTGGCTACCTCGCCAAACTCCGCCTTATTATTCACGATCTCGAAGCGCACTTCCTGAATCGAGTCGAAGGAGGGCGTTGCCGGTCCGATCGAGTTGCCGAACGCGGGTGAATTCGACGAGATCCCATCGACGTTGAAGTAGTTCTGGGACCCGCGCGCGCCGCCGAGGCTGAATCGCGAACCGCCGCCCTGTCCGCCCGTGGGCGCCATGAAAACATAGCGGTAGAGCCCGGAATCGCCGGTGCCGCTCACGGTCGAGCGGATGTTCAGCGGAAGGTCGTTCAAATCCTTGCCCGTCCGCACCGCGGCGATCGACGCCGTATCGGTTTCAATTACCGGCGCAGAGCCCTGGATAGTGACTTCGGTGCCCACCTCGCCCACTTCCAGCCGCACGTCGACGCGGACCGTGCGCAGCGCTTCCAGGCCGATCCCGCGCACGACGAACGTCTTGAAACCCGCCGCTTTCGCCTGCACCCGGTAGTTACCGTAATTCAGATTCGGCACTACGTAGTTGCCATCGTTCCCGGTAATCACCGTGCGCGTCAGGTTCGTGCCTTCGTTCACCACCACCACTTCGGTGTTCGGAACAACGGCACCGGTGGAATCCGTCACTGTCCCGGTAATCGTGCCAAACGTCGCCTGCGCCCAGCAGAAGATAGGCAAAAGGAAAAGCAGTCCAAAGAGTCGCATCGCCAAACCCCTTTTTTCAGAATCACAAACGTGGTGCCTGTTATTGTTTCGTAATCAGGGGCTGTATGCAACACGGATGCGCTCAGGCCGGCGCTTTCCCGTAATCGCGGATCTTCAACGTCTCGCCACCGCGCAGAGCCGACTGGTGAGCCACGATGCCCGGGAGCGTGTAGGCGATGGCTTCCCAGATGTTCACCGCCGGATGACGGTCTTCCACAATCGCGCTCACAAACTCGTGCGAGAGAAACGTGTGCGAGTTGCCGTGTCCCGTCTTCACGCGCATCGGCGCGGGTAGCGACTGCATGTGGTCCGGCTCAGTGTATGCCCGCCGCGACAACTTGCCTTCCGGATAGCCATTGGAGTCGATCACGGTCTGGCCGTCTTTACTGATCTCGAACACCGTGTTCGGCGAACCCTCCGGACGGTCCATGATGTAGCTCATGCGGTCGCCATAGAACGCGCCGCGTTCGGTGCCGCCGGCGGCCACGTGCCAGTACACGGCGATCCGCGCCGAATGCCCACCGGATGTCTTGAACAGCGCGGTCGTGTTCCAGAACGGATTGCGGTACTGGTTGGTCTTCAAGATCTCGTGATTGTCGCCCCAGCCGATCGCCGTCACCTCGGTCAGCCGTTCGCCCGTCACGGGAATCACAATCCCCGTCGAATGCGTCGGATAGTGCATCGGCGGAAACCCATGCCGCCACGTCGGCAGTCCCCGGTCGTCGAACATCAAATCGAGCAGCCCTTCGTGATGGTACTCGGCCTCGGAATAGAAAATGGTTCCGAACTTACCCTGCTTGGCCCACTCCCGGCACGTGATCACTTCCTGCCGGTAATAACTGGTTTCGGCCATCATGTACTTCAACCCCGTCGAGCGCACTGTCTCGAGAATCTCGCCCAGTTCCTCTTCCGTCATGGCGGCCGGCACCGCGCTGATCACGTGCTTGCCCGCGCGTAGCGCCGTGATGACCATCCAGGCATGCAGCGGCGCGGGCGTAAACACGCCCACCGCGTTCAACCCCGGATGCTTCAACATCTGCCGGAAATCCTTGAACGTATTCGGACACCGGTACACCTCCGACAAGCGCTGGAGCCGTTCGGCATTGAGGTCACACACGGCCCCCACCTCGCACTGCGGATCCAGGTGCCACTGAAAGCTCGACCCGAATCTTCCGCCTACAATCCCGATCTTCACCTTCGCTACCGGAGCAGCCGCCAGCGCGGCCCCCGACAAAAGAGTTCGGCGTGTCATGCAGCGATTATACGGCTGCGCGCGGTATGATTCTCCCCATAGTGAAAGCACTTCAGCCAGTTCTTGCCAGTCTGCTGCTGGTTGGCCCTCTGTTCGCGCAGGCGCCGCAACCGCCGGAACCCGGCACCCGCCTGAGTGTCGACCAACTCAAAACGCAGATGCGCATTACCGCCGGACGCCGCTTGCGCCCGCAGCGCTGGCCGAACGGCGCGCGTGTGGCCGTGGCGCTCAGCTTCGACGTCGACAACGTGACGGCTTCGCTCTCCCGCGGCGACCTCGCCATCGGAATGCTGTCCCGCGGCGAGTACGGCGCGGTGGAGGGATTGCCGCGCATTCTCCGGATGCTCGACAAGCATCGTCTTCCCGCCTCGTTCTTCATCCCGGCCGTCAGCGACATCCTGCATCCGCAGATGGTGAAAGACATCCTCGCCGGCGGACGCCACGAGATCGGCGTACACGGCTGGATTCACGAGAATCTCCCCGCGCTGAATAACGAAGCCGAAGAGCAGCGACTGCTCGACCAGGCGATCGCCCATCTCACTAAGGTCACCGGCAAGCGCCCCGTCGGCTATCGCGCCCCGTCGTGGGCCTTCAGCCAGTACACGATGGGCCAGGTCGCCAAGGCGGGCTTCCTCTACGACAGCAGTCTCATGTCGAGCGACGATGCCTATGAACTCGTCCTCGACGGCAAGCCCACCGGCGTGATTGAACTGCCCATCGAATGGATCCTGGACGATTCGCCGCACCTCAGCCTGCCCTCCGGCGCGCTCCCTTCGCCGGAACTGGTGAATCAGGTATTCCAAGCGGAGTTCGACGTGGCGTATGAGGAAGGCGGCTTGTTCGTCCTCACCATGCACCCCCACATCACCGGCCACCGCTCGCGCATCGCCGCGTTCGAAAAACTACTCTTCCACATGAAGTCACGGCCCGGCGTCTGGTTTGCCACTCACGAGCAGGTGGCCCGCTACATCAAGGAAAAAGTGTTCTGACCCGGCATCGCGCGGCGCGTATATAATATCCAGCATTCGCGGGTCTCGTTCACGCGGACCAACCTTCCGAGAGGGGAGTGGATATGTTGTTTCAGCAGTCGCGCTTTCTCGTTCTCGGGCTGGCAGCCAGCCTAATCCTGTCCACCAGCGGCTTCTCGCAAAGCACCTTCGGCTCGATCACGGGCATTGTGAAGGACCCTGCCTCGGCGGTCGTTCCCGGCGCCGTCGTCGAGGTCACTAACGAGGGTACCGGGACGGCCCGTTCCACGAGCACCAGTTCCGCAGGTGTGTTCAATGTTCCCAATCTCGACTTGGGGCGCTATCGCGTGCGCGTCAGCGGCCCCGGATTCTCCACCTACGAGCGCCAGGGACTCGTCCTCACGGCCAACCAGATCATCAGCCTCGACGTGCAACTCGCGCTCGGCTCCACTACGACCATGGTCGAAGTCCAGGGCGCCAGCCCCGTCATCGCCACCGAGGCCCACGACCTCGCTGGCACCGTCAGTCACGAAGCGCTCATCTCCTTGCCGCTGGTCGGACGCCAGCGTGGCGACGGCGGAATCTACTCCTACGCCACTCTGAGCACCGGCGTCGCCGCGGTGCCCTCTTCCTCCACGCCCATCATCCAGGGCTCGCGCTCGTCAGTCGGAATCCTGCCCCAGATGGACGGCATCGCCGTGATGGCCTATCCCCAGGGGGCCAGCCCCGTGCAGCCCTCGCTCGAGTCCGTCCAGGAACTTAAGATGGAAACCTCTTCCGCTCCCGCCGAATTCACCGCCGCCGGCAACGTCCAGGTCATCACCAAATCCGGGACCAACGAGTATCATGGCAGCGCCTTTTGGATGTACAACGGCAATTCGCTCAACGCCCGCAATTTCTTCGCCGCCGCCGCCCCCTTTCGCGTCTACAACAACGTCGCCACCTCGCTGGGCGGTCCCATCAAACGCAACAAGCTCTTCTTCTTCGGCACCTACGAAGCTTCCCGCGAATCCGTAAAAACCACCCTGCTTCAGAGCAATCCGTTGCCCGCCTGGAAACAAGGCAATTTCGCCGGCCAGCGCGCCATTAACGACCCCACCACCGGACAGCCGTTCCCCAACAACGCCATCCCGTCCAATCGCATTAGCCCTGTCGCGCAGCGCATTCAGGAATACGCCTATCTCGACCCCAACAACGGACCTCCGGGCGCCACCGCCAACAACTGGTTCGCCCAATATCCTGGCAAGTCCGGCTTCACCCACTTCGACCACTACGACATCCGTGGCGACTACAACGCCACCGACAAAGACCTCATCTTCGCCCGCGTCAGTTGGCGCCGCATGCCCCTCACCGTCCCCGGTGTTTACCCGCTCTACCGCGAACAACTCCGCCGCGGCCAGAGCACCGTCCTCGCCTGGAACCACACCATCTCCCCGTCTGCGGTCAACGAGTTCCGCTTCGGCACCACCTATCACCGTAACTTCTACGAAGCCGACGTCCTCGGCACCGACCTGTTGCAGAAGTTCGGCATCACTGGTGTGCCTACCACGGGCGTCAAAACCGGACCCAATTTCAACATCAATGGAATTACTCCCTGGAATCCCGACGCTTCGTCCAATAACTACCAGGACAATCCCCAAACCACCTTCCAGTGGATCGATAACCTCAGTTGGACTCGCGGCCGCCACTTCCTCAAATTCGGCTTCGACATCGTCCGCGACCGCTTCAACGGGAATAACATCACGTCCAGTGTCTACGGGATCTATAACTTCACCGGCACCTACACAGGCATCGGCTATGCCGACTTCCTCCTCGGTATTCCACAAACCACCAACATCTCGCTGCCTAACCCCAACCGCCACCTCCGCGGAACCACCTCTGGCATCTATGCCCAGGATCAATTCAAAGTCAGCAGCCGGCTAACGCTCAACTACGGTGTCCGCATCGAGATCCAACAGCCCTACACCGACACGCTTGGAGCGCTCTACACCTGGGACCGGCCCACTAACGAACTGGTGGTCATGGACAAGGGACTCTCGCTGGTCAACAATCTCTTCCCGAAAAACATCCCCATCAAAACCGCGTCCCAAGCCGGTTACCCCTCCACGCTCGTTCGTTTCAACAAGCGCAATCTCCAGCCGCGCATCGGCTTCGCTTACAAGCCCTTCGGCGACAAGACGGTCATCCGCGGCGGCTATGGCGTCTACACCAATCTCATCTACGCGACCCTCGCCCGGTCCCACCTTACCGGCGGCCCGTTCTCCGGCAGCGTCACCTATGACAACCGCATCGTCAACGGCGCCCCGCTGTTCGCCTTCCCCTCGCCGTTCCTCAGTTCGGGTTCGGCCGCTGTCCAGAACGTTAACGGCGTCAACCCCGACCTCAAGACCCCCTACACCCAGCAGTGGAACCTCACGGTCGAGCGCCAGTTGGGGTCTGTCGGCTTTCGCACTTCCTACGCCGGCAGCCGTAGCGTGAACCTCATCTACCGGAGTAACCTCAACTTGCCCGTACCAAGCACCACTCCGTTCACCACTGCCCGCCGGCCGAACCAGCGCTTCAACCAGACCGTCTACGCCGATCACGGCGGCAGCGACGCCTACCACGCCCTCGAAGTCGCGGCCCAGAAAAAGCAAGGCCGCAATCTCACCTTCAGCACCGGCTTCACCTGGGCCAAGGACCTCACCGATACCCAGGATTCCGGCGGCGGCGGCACCACCTTCGCGGGCCAGGTCATCCAGGACCCCAGCAACCGCGCCATCGAGAAGGCCAACAACGGACTGGTCGTCGCGCAACGCTGGTTCGCTTACGCCCTCTACACTCTGCCTTTTGGCAAAGGACAGCGCTATCTCGCCAACGCGCCTTCCGTGGTTCAGCACATCCTCGGCGGCTGGCAGACCAACTGGACCGCCGTCGCGCAGAAGGGGCAGTACTTCACGCCCTCCTTCGCGGGTTACGACCCCTCCGGCACCGGCACGATTGGCGGCCGCCCGGACCGCGTGGCCGACGGCAATCTTGCTTCCGGCCGCAGCGTCAGCCGCTGGTTCGATCCATCGGCGTTCGTGGTGCCCGGCTGCTCAACCAGCGCTCCTCTCTGCAACCCGGGCGCGCCCATCGGCCGCTTCGGCAATGCCGGACTCAATACCCTAAAAGGGCCGCCCATCCACAACCTCGACTTCGGCATCCAGAAGGCCTTCCGGGTGACTGAGAAGATCACGCTCCAGTTCAGCACGCTCTTCGTCAACGTCTTCAATCACCCCAACTTCTCCGTGCCGGCCGCCAACATCAGCGCGCCCACCCAGGTCGGGATCATCAGCAGCCAGACCCGCCCCCTGTTAGGCGAACCCGGCCCTCGCGAGATCGACTTCACCCTCCGCCTCAGCTTCTAGCCCTCACCCCAGTGGAGTGTCCCATTCCGTTGGACACTCCACTTCCAACAGGGCACTATCGGGGAGGCATGCCAAACCGGATACGAGCCCATCTTCGATTCCAGGGAGCAGTATGCGGATGCGCTCGCAGGCCACATGACTCAACTTAGCTAGCTTAGCTAGCTCGCTCCAGAACCTGCTCTACGCCGATGACGGCTACTCCCTCCTGTTGATCTTTCAGGCCATGGATGCCGCGGGCAAAGACAGCACCATCAAGCACGTGATGCCGGCAGGGCTGCCAGGTCCACACTCTCCAAACCCTCGTAGCGGCCCTCTGACGCACAATCAAATCGACCCCAACCAGGATATCGGCCATTCGCCTGGACCGCCTTATCATGGAGGTATGATGCGGCGTGACCGTTCAAAGAAGGTGGTCAGAAAACCGGCAGTGATGGCTGCCGCGCAACTACCTACTCGTGTTACGGCCGCTGGTGACGCCTCAGAACCTATTCCCGAAGTTCCCCATTCCCAGGATGAGGCGGCAATGGTCCGCCGGGCAACGGAGGTCCTTGGAATTAACTACGTGGCAGGCTGGATGCGAAGCAGGATCCCGTCGCTCGATAACCAGACGCCATACGCTCTGCTGAAAACGGAGGATGGCCGCAAGCAGATTGAGCGCGTGCTTCTCAAGATTCAGCACGGCGTTTACTGATGGTCATTTGGCGTCTTCAAAGCCGCAAGGTATCCCTTGATCAACAGCGAAGGCGCAAGACTTACAGGTGGCCGATGGAATCGACCGGGTACAGCCGTCATCTATGCCTCGGACGACGCTGCACTGGCCGCAATGGAAGTAATCGTTCATCACGGAGGCATTCCGCAAGACTACATCGGTATCAGAATCGACGTGCCTGACGATCTCGAAATCGGTACGCTCGACATTCCAGACGGGTGGCCGGACCTCGTCCCGGAGGAAGTCACAGCTGACTTGGGTACAAAGTGGGCGAACACCTGCAAACAAGCTGTCCTGCGTGTCCCGTCGGCAACCATGTCGCTATCCGGGTACAACTACGTCCTAAATCCTGCGCATTCGGATTTCACCCGGATATCCTTCAGCTTCGAGCCAGTCAGATTCGATCCGCGGTTGCGCCGCCGAGTCTAGAGGATATCCGAGTTCTCGGGTTTCTTGATGGGTGCGAACCCCCAGTTGCCAACCGCCCTCGCCGACCTCCAGAAGATTCAACAGGTTGCGAAACGAAAGTGCGCTCTCATCGCGCAGTGACTCAGCGGGTGGAAGTCCCGCTCCAGGAGTTTTCGGTATGCCTGGATAGCTGAGAAGCGGCGTCGCCGGGGAACCGGGGACGTCGAAGCCTTCCGACCAAGCCCAGACGATAAGGGTGGGTGAGCAAATCCGCAGGCCGCAACGCGAGTGAAACTCGAGCAGGCCTGGAAAAGCAGGTCCGCGCGGAGAGGGTTACAGTAGCGAAGAATCCGGGTAACTCCGGGGGAGCGAAGGACCCTCACTTCAGACGAGCAACTGAAGAAACAAAGGAGAGGTGATTGACGAATGAGTCTGGAAACGCCGATTAAGATCCGGGAGTTTCAGAGGAAGCTGTATAGGAAAGCGAAGCAGGAACCTACCGGCCCCGGGCGGTGCGGCGGGGGATGATCCCGAAGCCCAACGGTGGCGAGCGGCCGCTCGGAATCCCGGCGATGTGCCACCCGTCACATTGGAACTTTTCTCGAAATCTGGCCGGCCTGATTCGACCGGGCGCGCCGGAATCTGAGGAGTATTTCAGCAGATTGCTGAGATCGGGTTGGGTTCGGGGGCAGCGAGATCGGCGGAGACACTGAACTTTCCGGCGAGATCGGGCGAAATGTGTTGCGGTTATCTGCGCTTTTGTCCCTCGCAAACGGCTTTTCCGCCAGAGTGCCATAGTGACGGGCTGACCCGAATCGCACAGTTGCGACACAGCGTACTTCGGCGGCATTAAGATCGACCTGCGCACGTGGTCGCTCATCCAATGTCCCTGTCGATTCCTCGAACAATGCTGCCATCAGTTCCCCCCTGGGTTTTGAACCAGGATGCTTCCTGCCCCGGGAGATATCGTTGGTTCCGCGTCATCGTTAACTCCCCTATTTGTGTCATAGAAAACCGAGCCAGTCGCCCGGTCCCAAATCTTGATGCGGAGCCGGTCCCCACCATTTCCTCCATTCGTAAGCTTTCCATCAATTACCGTGATCATGAACCGATAGTCGCCCGCGCCGTTGACGCGGCCCGAACCCTTAAACTGAGCGCGTGCGCCCGTGACGACAAGCCATTCGTAGCCGGTACTGTTGAACTCGAAGTCCTTCGACGCCTGGATCCGCAACGTGGTGTCGCCGGTTAGCAAAGCAGTGTTTCTCTGGTATCGGGAGTTGAATCCGAACTGGACTCGCCCGCTCAGAGTTGGATTCTGAGGGAAGGCTCCCGCGGGCGAGTTGAACCAGCCGTTTCCGGTCACGGAGCCGGCGTTCGGATCAAAGACAACGACCTCAGCGGGTAACCCGCCGACCGTCGAAGCTGTCCCCTTTGCTCCATCGTCGTCCGTCACCGAGAGTGAAACGGGGTATACACCAGCGGCAGAAAAGGTGCGAGAACCGGTCACAGTCCCGCCGCCATTTGCTTGGGTCACGACGCCTGCCAAGGTGGAACTCCCAACCGTCCATGCCGCCACATGGGAATCGGCAATCCCGGCATCGGTGAACGTACCGGCAAAACTGACAGTCGTGTTGACCGGATATACGCTGCCGGAACTGGGACTCGCAATGACTACCTGTGGCGCGGCATTGCTGACCAGAACGGCTGATGAATAGATGGACTCGCCGCCGTCTTTGTCCCGCACCATTCCTCCCACTGCAATCGCGCCGTTGTCGACGGCCATGCACAGCGCGGTATTGCCGGACCCATAAGCGCTGAAACCTGCCCCGCAGTTGAATGCATAGCTGAGTGCCGGAAGGTCGGCTGCAACATCGTTGGCCTGAGTGAGAGACAGCGGAAAGGAATTTCCCTCGACAATGTTCAAAGGCGTGTTGAAAATGGCCGTGGGAGCGACGTTGTTGACCGATACGGTGAAGTTCACGACTGCCGCCGCCCCCTTCGAGTCAGTCGCGGTGACGGTGACGGGATAGGATGCCGGCCCGTCGGCGGCAGGTTGCTGCCAACTCCACGTACCACTGGTGGCGGAGGAGCCTGCCGGGTTTTGCGAGACAGAACCGCTGGATGCCGTGATGGTGACATAGTCGCCGCTATCGGAGTCGGAGAAAGTCCCGGAATTCTGCGCTAGCTGTCCTTCCGATACCGCCATGAATGCCTGGTTGGCAGTGACGATGGGCGCCGTATTTGTCTGGAGGTTTTTGACGGCCAGGCTGTGATACCGATGCCCTGCGGAGATCGCAATGGCCCCGGTCAAACCGACTGCCTGGACCGGGGTCTGGAAGTAACTATTGTCCCGCCCGTTGCCTAACTCTCCGTATAGATTATTTCCCCATCCCCAGACGGTTCCGTCGCTCTTGATAACGAGGTTGTGATCCTCTCCGCTGGCAATCGCCACAACACCCGACAAACCAGGAACCTGCCCTGGCGTGTTTGAGCTGCTCCGGCCAAGTACACCATAGTAGTTCTGCCCCCAAGTCCACACCGTGCCGTCGTGCTTGAGGGCGATGCCATGAAACGCACCGACTCCAATCGCCTTCACTGCTGTCAAGGAGCTTACTTGCACTGGCGTTGCGCTGTCCGCGAACGTTCCGTCGCCTAGTTGGCCGTAGCCATTAAAACCCCATGCCCACATGGTCCCATCGCTTTTCAGGGCGGCGCTGTTGGTGATACCCCCGGCGATGGCGACCACCTCTGTGAGTCCGGAGACTTGCACCGGGACCACGCTCCCCGCAAACTCTCCACTGGTTTCATTTCCAAGTTGGCCATATTGGTTCCACCCCCAGGTTCGAACAGTTCCGTCCGCCAGAAGGGCCATGCTGTGCAGGGCCCCTGCCGCAATCGCTACGGCCGGGGGAAGATTCCCGACCTGTGTTGGAGTGAAACTCCAGGGGATGCCGGAGGGGCAAGATGCAGACCGAATACAATCTCCCAGTGCTGACTGTCCTTTATCGTTGTAGCCCCAAGCCCACACCGTGCCGTCATTGCGAAGCGCTAGATTGTGAAACCTACCGGCAGCGATTGCTACGACACCAGACAATCCCATGACCTGGACGGGAACGGTTGTCGGAATAGGCACCTGTCCCATATCGTTGGCTCCCCAAGCCCAGACTGTGCCGTCGCTTTTTAGCGCCAGACTGTGATCGAAACCGCCGGCGACAGCCACCACTCCCGTCAAGTTAACTGCCTGCGGCAGAGTTTGATTCGTGTTGTTGCCAATTCCCAGTTGCCCATTGAGATTCCAGCCCCAAGCCCAGACGGAGCCTTGTCCAAAGGCTGTTGTAGCAGCAGCAAGGTGAAGCGCCGAAGCTAGGCAAAAGATCGTGTATCGAGCTTTTCGCATGTTTGAAGTTCCCTCGTTTCTTTCCGCCGGCCCGCCTTTGATGTGAGCCCAAGCAGAATGATTCACCCAGATCCGCGTAGAGAACGGTGGGTTGCAGCTCACTTGATCGAAATTTTTTCGGGATCAGTTCGCCCGGGACGAAGGGAAATGTGTGAAGAGGAGACCGGCATGGGAATGGGGCCTGTCCCCGTAAGCGCCCCATTCAATCACTTAGAATCTGCGCGAGAGTCCGAACAGGATGGTGTAATCGGCGAAAGCGGCGTCGCCGTGGGCGCCTCGTGTGATGTCCGGGACGCTCCGCCGGCGATTCCGCCGGATGGCCCAGGGACCGTTGATTGAGAACGTGTAGAGGCCGCGCGCGTACAGCAGACCCGGGTCAACCGACAGCGCATATCCAGGCCGCCTGAAACCGAGGCTTTTTCCGAACACGTCGCGAACCGGAACGCCCTCCAGTCGCAGCCCGATGCTGCCAGCCAATCCTTTGATTCGCGGGATCGGGTGTCCGGCGCCGCCACGAAAGAGGTATTGATCTGAGACGGAGAAGACCTGCTCGCCGGCGGCGCCACGGAAGGTCGAAACGCCGTTGGTATTGCGTGGATTGAAGAGCCACAGCGCGCTCCCGTAGAGCATCGTCCTGACGGCCACCCGTTTGTACCCAGAGATATCGACGGTAAAGCCCGTGCCGCCGTCGCCGGACATCATCGAGATGTCGTTGCTGGCGGTGATCACTTGCCCGGCGCGGACGGCCTGTGTCGTCGCCCGGTAGTCACCGGTGGGAAGCTTCAAACTCACGCCCACCGAGATGTTGTTGCCCGACTCTGTCGGCGGTTTGAAGATCCAGGTCCGGAAGCCGACGGTAGCGTCGCCGAACGCGTTCAGAACCTGGCGGCCGCTGGGTGCGTAGAGTTGGTTCCGGTGGGTGAAAAGAACGGGCACGCTGGCGCCGGCACTCCACCGAGGCGTCAACTGGCGCTCGATGCCGATATCGATCAAGTGATAGAGGTTGTAGATCTGGTTCCGGTTCGTTTCCCGCTGCTTCTGCTCAACGGTACCGACAAAATGGCGGAACGATTGCTGGTATCGGTAGCCCAACGAGATGGTCCACAACTTGGGATCGGAGTGTTCTTTGATACCGCATGTAGTTCTAGCGAGCACACCAAGCCCGGGTGTGCCGGTTCGCGCGGCGACTCAACCCTGGCCGGCAGCCGGGCGTGCGAAACAGACAAGAAGCAAAGCCGCTGCTCCGAGGGCGGAAGAGAACCTGGGCGCCATTTGGCCAAACTATATGAACTCATATGGAATGTCGATAGTATGTTTCCACTAGCTTCGCTTTTGGGGCTGCGCCCCGGAAGTCCGCCGCCGCGGCCGTGATACAGTCAAAAGCGCAATTTCCTAATAGGAGTGACACGATGACGCGACAACGGAAAGTGACCCGGCGCGGGTTTTTGGGTACAACGGCGGCCACGGCGCTGGCGCACAAGGCTCTGGCCCAATCCGAATCCACTGGTTCCCGGCCCTTCGTTGGTGAAACGGAACACTTCTGGTATCGTGAGCAGCCCGCCGGCAAGTACATCGACTCGCAGCGCGGCAACCGGGCATTCGCGTACGCCGAAGGCAAGATCTTTCTCTCCGAAGACAATGGCCACCACTGGCCGCACAGCGCGGACTTCGCGGACGCCACGCGGATTACCTTCAGCCACATTCTGAAGAACGGAAACGTCGTCTTCGCCACGGGCTCGAAGCTCTACCTCAGCACCAACAAGCTGAAGAGCTACCGCGAAGTGGTCGTCAAGGCGAAGGACGGTTCGGACTACGTGCCGCACACCCCCAAGAATCCCGACCTCCCCGGCTGGTACTTCCATACGCTGCCCGGCACGGTCTCCTGGGACGTCAAGGGCAAGGAAATGATGGTGTGGGGCAACTACTGCAACGTTCTGGGCGGCGCGACGCCGGTGAATATCTATTACTCCACCGACAGCGGCAAGACAGTGAAGGTCGCCTACAATTTCGGCCAGAACCCGTTCTTTTCCGACAACGGAGCGCCGGGGGGCGGCAAAGGCGGCACGCTGCTGGGCGATGCGAACAACAAGGTCCTCGCCAGGCACGTGCATACGGTGGCCTACAACCCGGTCGAGAACGCGTTCTATGCGACCACGGGGGATGGCACGCGCGGACTGGGGCATGAGTGCCACTGGCTGCGGGGCACCTATGACGCGAAGAAAGATCAGTGGGACTGGAAGGTCGTGGTATCCGACGTTTCCAATTCGCGGTACAAGTGCGGCGGCATCAATTTCGTGGACGGACAACTGTACTGGATCAGCGACTCAAACGGTCCGAAGCCGCACGATCGCGGCGTCTTTACCTGTGCCCCGGAGGACCTGACCAAGCCCGAGAAGCACACGCGCCTGTTCAATCCGGAGGTCGAATCGGCCTGCATGATCATTCAGGACGGTACGATCCTGGCCACGCATTGCGCTCCGGCCACGCCGCTCAACACGGGCTTCATCGTATCCACAGACATGGGAAAGACGTGGGCGCAGCACGATCTCAAGGAATTCGGGAAGCGGTCGCCCACGCGGCTCCACGAGAAGAACGGCGAAGGCTGGTTCCGGGTGGACCTGCGGTCGGGGTGGATCAAACACGCCGAGGTCATGTTCATCAAACCGAAACCTCCGCGCCGCCAGGGTTAACCGGCTCGGCTAGAACTGAACGCGGAGTCCCAAGCGGAACATGCGTCCGGCATAGTTGCCGTACTGGCCGGTATTGTTCGGGTCGATGCCGGTGACTGCCCGGTTGACCACGAAGGAACGGGTCGAGGCTACGTACTGGAACAAGCCGTTGTTGCGGCCGTTCGGATTCAGGAAGAGCACCGGGTGATTCAGCACGTTGAACACGTCGGTGCGCAGTTGGATGTTTACCCGGCCGTCAGGACCCACGCGGATGTTCTTCGCGATGGCGGCATCGAAGGTAAAGGTGGCGGGTGAACGGCCGTTGCCCAGGGTGCGCGGAGCATTGCCCAGTTGCGGATTGGTGGGCGAGCCCGGCACTTCCAGAGCGTCGGGGTTGTAGTAGTTTGTCGTGAAGGGATTCACACGCCAGTTCGGATTGATGAGCGGAACACCAGGTTTGATGTTGGGGCGGATGGTGAAGCCGTCGTTTCCGGCGCCGGCCACGGCAGACTGGAACCAGCCGCTGTTGCCAAGATAGACTACACCCGGGTAACCGCTTTGCCGGGTGACCGTGCCGGACAAGTTGAATCCACCGAAGATGTGCTGCCACAAGCCGGTTGCGGAGCCGCCGATCCACTTCCCTTTTCCGAAGGGCAATTCATAACTGAAGGAACTTCGGAATTTGTGCGGGGTATCGAAATTCGAGAGGCCCTTTTCGCGAATCGGCAGCTGCAAATTGGTGATGCCGTAGATGTCGTTTCCAACGGGGGCTCCGTCGTCCAGCGATTTCGACCAACTGTAGCTGGCGAGGTAGGTCAGTCCAGCTACGAACCGCTTCTGGAACCCGATATTGAGCCCGTGATAAGTCGAGTTGCCGCTGCGATCGTAGTCGGTGCCAATGCTGCGATTGAACCAGTTCTGGTAGGGGCGCAAACTTCCGATGAGGGTGCCCGTGATCAGCGACCCGTCGCTATTCCGGATACCCAGCGGATTGTTGGCAGGGGAGAGAGTATTGAAGTCGGCGCCCGAGACGACCAGCGGCGCCAGCACGGAAAACGGCGCCGCATTGAT
>JAEUQD010000296.1 GCA_016789925.1 Bryobacterales bacterium
CACCGACATGCGCAAGGGCTCAGTCATCGTCGACGTTGCCATCGACCAGGGCGGCTGCCTGGAAACCTCTCACGCCACCACCCACACCGACCCCATCTACTTCGTCGACGGCGTCCTCCACTACTGCGTCTCCAACATGCCTGCGGCCGTACCCCACACCTCCACCCTGGCTCTGACCAACGCCACCTTCCCCTACGTCATGGCGCTGGCCAACAAAGGCTTCCACGATGCCGTCCAGGGCAACCGCGCCATCGCCGAAGGCGTTAACACCTACCAGGGCGACATTACCTACGCCGCCGTAGCGGACTCCCAAAACCGTCCCTACAAGGACCTTGCGGCCGTACTCTAATCAAACCGCCGTGTCAGGCTTGACGCCGCTTCGAGCCGGTTAACATACTCCCGGTGCGGAATCTCCACCGCGCCGAACTGCCGCAGATGCGGCGTCACATACTGCACCTCCAGCAGCTCGAACTCGCGCTCCCGTAGCCGGGAAACCAAATGCGCCAGCGCCACTTTCGACATATCGCGCACACGGTGAAACTTCGACTCCGCAAAGAACGCCCCGCCGAGTTGTAACCCATACGTCCCCCCGGCCAGCACTCCATCCACCCAAACTTCCACCGAATGCGCATGCCCCCGCCGGTGCAACTCCGTGTACACCTCCCGGATCTCGTCGCTAATCCACGTCGACTCGTCTCCCCCGCGATCCGCGCACCCCGCAATCACTGCCGCAAAGGCACGGTTGTACGTCACCAGAAATCGCCCCAGCCGCAGCGTCCGCTCCAACGACCGTGAAACATGGAACCCCTCCAGCGGAATCACCGCCCGCGGCTTCGGACAATGCCACGTGATGACGCCAACGCCCGGATTCGCCATCGGAAACACGCCCCGCGCATAGTTCTCCAACACCATCTCCGGCGTCAAGTGCCGCGTCACAAACCGAATATCCACGTCTCTCGCATCGTACCGCTGACCGCCCTGACGGCTTGCCGGATGCTATCCTTCCATGTCACCTGCGATGTTCGTTTCCCGCCGCAATCTCCTGCTTGTCGCCGCGTCATCTGCCCTCGCCACACCCCGCGAACTCCTCACCCCGCACAAACTCAATCGCCTCGTCCTCGCCCCCTCCGGCAAACCCGGCGCATTCGACCAGCAGGCCGTCGACTGCCCCTTCGTCTTCCGCCACGAAGACCGCTTCGGCATGACCTTCCTCGGCTTCGATGGCACAGGCTACCAGACCGGACTCGCCTGGTCCACCAATCTCCTCGGCTGGACCGTCGAAGCCTGCATCGCCGCCCGCGACCCCGCCAATCCCCTCTTCCGCCACAACGTCGCGATCAACTGGATCGTCCGCGAAGACGATCTCGACTCCCCCGGCCGCCTGCGCACCTTCGGCGGCGACTACATCGGCGTCTATCACGCCTACCCTAACCCCGGCTACGAACAAGGTCCCGCTGTGATCGGCATCTGCCGCTCCCGCGACCTCCGCTCCTGGCGCTTCGATGCCCCCTGCCTGCGCCCGGAAGATGGCGCATCCTGGGAACGCGGCGGCCTCTACAAACCCTGTCTCCTGGAACACAACGGCACGTTCCATCTTTTCTACAACGCCAAGAATCAGGACCGTCCCTGGCGCGAGCAAACCGGCCTCGCTACCTCGCGCGACCTGCGTACCTTCACTCGCTATCCCGGTAGCCCCGTCATCGGTAACGGTCCGCCGGGCAGTCCCGATGAGCGCTTCGCCAGCGACCCCTGCGTCCTCCGCTTCCGCCGCCAATGGGCGCTCTTCTACTTCGGCCTCGATGCCAGGGGCGTCGCCCGCGACCTCGTCGCGCTCTCCGCTGACCTTCGCGCCTTCACCAAGTGCGATGCCATCCTCATCGACACCGGCGGCCCCGGCGCCATCGACGAAAAGTACGCCCACAAACCTTCCGTCATCATGCACCAGGGCGCCCTCTACCACTTCTACTGCGCCGTCGCCAAAAACGATCGCCGCGGCATCTCCGTCGCCTGCTCCCGGCCTTTTGCACTATCCTCGTATCCATGAAGCGCAGACACTTCTCGGCTTCCCTGCTGGCTGCCGCCGCGCCCCTCCCTGCCCGCCGCAATACCGTCATGCACGTCGGCGGCGATTACCATAGCGTCGCCGGACCCGAAATCACTTCCCGCGAAAACCTCGAATACAACCTCCGCTACGGTGTCCGTCACCTCACCGCGCAGATCCGTCAGCGTTCCCCCGAGGGCGCCTGGGACGCCGCCGAACTCGCCCGCATGCGCGACAACTGCGACCGCGCCGGCTTCGTCTTCGAAGCCATTCGCATGGAACCCGACTACATCACCATGCCGCCCGGCCCCGCCCGCGACCGCATGCTCGACACGATTGCCGCCAACATCCAGAAGGCCTCGCGGATCGGCGTCAAGGTGATCACCTATCACTGGACCGTCATTCCCATCCGCCGCAACAGCAAAACCACCGGCCGCGGCAATGTCACCTACGCCGGCTTCCGCCTCGAAGACCGCTGGCAGGACCTTCCGCCCACGAAGTCCGGCCGCGTCACCTCCAGCGACTACTGGGAGCGCATCTCCTACTTCCTCGAAAAGACCGTCCCCGTCGCCAGGCAGTTTGATGTCAAACTCGCCTGCCACCCCTACGACCCGCCGGGTCTCCCCTTCGGCTATCAGGGCGCCGATAACTGGGATTCCCCATCCATCTTCGAGGCCATCAAGCGCTACGAGGCCATCGTCGAGAGCCCCTATAACGGCTTTCAACTCTGCCTCGGCACCGTCGCCGAAGGCCTCAGGAACCCGCGCACCGAAATCCTCCCCATCGTCCGCTACCTCGGTGAACGCGGCAAGATCCACCAGATCCACATGCGCAACATCCGCGGCGGACTCCACAATTTCGAAGAGGTCTTCCCCGACGAAGGCGTCATGGATTTCCTCGAGATCATGCGCATCCTGCGCGACACCCAGTTCGCCGGCTCCATCTGCCCCGACCACATGCCCCACCACGCTGACGACCCCCGCAACCTACAGTCCTTCGCCTTCGGCTACGGTTACCTCAAGGCCCTCATTCAAGCGGTCAACAGCGAAGTGCCTGCGTAGCTCTCAAGCTACCTACACCACAACGTGTTGCGGATTGCCCTCCGCCCACTTCTCGACGTTCGTCAGCGCCAGCGACAAACCCGCTTCCAGAACCTCCGGCGTGATGCCCGCGCAGTGCGGCGTGAGAATCACGTTGTCCAGCGACTTGAACGGGTGGCCGGGTGGGAGTGGCTCGACGTCAAAGACATCCAGACCCGCGGCAGCGATGCGGCGCTCGCGGAGAGCTTCGATCAGCGCGGCTTCGTCGACAATCGGACCGCGCGCGGTATTGATGAACAGCGCCGTGGGTTTCATCAAGGCCAGACGATCGCGATTGAGGAAGTTCCGCGTGTCATCGGATAGCCGGAGGTGCAGGCTCACGACATCGCTTTCCTGAAGCAACTGTTCGATGGGCACCGAGGGATAGGGCAACTCGGGCTTGAGGCGGAAGCTCCAGGTGAGCACGCGCATCCCGATGGCCGCGGCCAGGTTCGCAAAGCGTGCGCCAATGGCGCCCGTGCCGATCACGCCGCACGTCTTGCCGATTAACTGCACCATGCCGCCCCGCGCCCACTGGTCGGCGCGGGTTTGCGCGTCAAGATAAGGAATACGCCTCGCGACGGCGAGCATCAACGCGAGCGAGTGCTCGGCGATACTGGGCGCGGAAACGGCCGGTGTGTTGGTGACAGTGACGTTGTGGCGGCGTGCGGCAGCCAGGTCGATGTTATCCGTCCCTGTGCCCCAAATAGAGAGCATCCGGAGCGAAGGGCAGGCGGCGAACACCTGCTCGGTGAACTGCGTCGAGGAACGGATATTGATCACGACCTCCGCACCGGCGATGCGTTCGAGCAGACGTTCCGTCGTGCCCGGCAGCGAATCGAAATAAGCGGCCTGATACTTGTCGCGAAAAGCGGGCCAGGCCTTCGATACGCCCAGCACCACAGGCGCGTCGTCGGGGATACAAATACGCATATAAGGTTAGCTCCTGCTCCAGCGGGCGAGTTTGCGCTGGAAATGGGGGTTATTGAAGACGTCGCGATTGACGGCGCCGGGCGGAAGCTGTCCGGCGGCGATGGCGAGGACGTTGTCGCAAGCTTCGAAGCCGTTGTCGCGCATCAGTTCGTCGGTCCAGGCCATCGCGTGCGGCGCGACGATCACATTGTCGAGCGCAAAGAGCGCGTCGTCGGCCGGCGGCGGTTCGACAGGGAAGACATCGATGCCCGCGCCGGCGATCCAATGTTCACGCAATGCCTTCACCAGTGCGTCGTGCTCGACGATGGGTCCGCGCGACGTGTTGATGAAATGCGCCGTGGGCTTCATGAGGCGGAAGTGGCGTTCATTGACGAGATTCTCCGTGCTGCGGTTCAGGAGAGTATTGACGGTGACCCAGTCGGATTCGCGGAAGACGGTATCCATGTCCGTGAGTTCGACGCCGAGGCCGGCCACCTGGTCTTGCGTGACGAACGGGTCGCATGCCAAAAAGCGTTTGAAGCCCAACGATTGGGCTTGCCGGAACATCTCGCGGCCGATGTTGCCGCAGCCCACCGAGCCCAGCGTTGTGCCGCCGACGTTGATGCCGAGCTTCGGCAGGTCGCCGCGCCATTTGCCGGCGCGCGCAGTTCGGTCCTGTAACAGAAGGTTCTTGGAGAGCGCGAAGATGAACGTGAAGATCGCCTCGGCGACAGGCCGCTTGACGGCGTTCGGCGTGATCGTGAGCACGACGCCCGCCTCAGTGAGCGCGGCCGTG
>JAEUQD010000353.1 GCA_016789925.1 Bryobacterales bacterium
GGGCTCGATCACAGCCGGATCCAGTATCCCCACGGAGGCCGCCTCGAAACCCCCTCCGACGTCACCGTCACCGGCGCGAAAGTCGTCCCGGATCTCCTGATCGATCCTCCGAAGGTGAGTTAGCACGATGGCCGCCACTCATCCAACCACAACGTTCTTTGCGGCTTTGGCGGTCATGGCCATCGCCGCGACGCCCTCTCTCGCCTCCCGGGATAATCCGCGCTTCGAAGGCGATGTCCTACCCATCCTCACCACTTACTGCTTCACGTGCCACGGGCAAAGCTCACCTAAGTTAGGCCTTGACCTTCGCACCGCCGCTTCCGCCTTGAAAGGTAGCCACAACGGGCCCGTCATCGTCAAGGGATCGCCTGAAGAAAGCCTCTTATGGCAAAAAGTCTCCTCGCGCGCCATGCCGCCCGCTATCTATGGACAGAAGGTCCCTGACGGCGACATGGAAGTGATCAAGAAATGGATCTCGATTGGCGCGCCTTCCGACGAGGTTTCCGACGCTGCCGCCAAAGTCGCGGCCGGGCAGCATGCACGGTTTGACCGCGAACTTCTGCCTGTGTTCAAAGAACGCTGCGTGCAATGCCACGGCAGCAAGCAGCCGGCCGCCGGGCTCGACTTGAGCACCGTGGCCTCGGTGTTGCGCGGCGGTTCCAACGGCCCGGTCGTCGTCGAAGGATTCTCCGAGCGCAGCCTGCTCGTCCGGCGAGTCGTTGCCAAGACCATGCCGCCGCCCGGAGTGGGCAAGCCCCTCACAGAGAAGGAAATCGGTGCGATTCGCGAGTGGATCGACCGCGGCAACTTCCGCGAAAGTGTCACTGTCAACTCGGCCGACCGACCATTTACCGCCCTGGAGGCGCCGCCCGTCACCCCCAAGGAAAAACAATTCTGGTCCTTCCAGAAGCCGCTGGCCAAGCCGGTCCCAAAGGTCCGCGCGGCGAACCGTGTGCGCACGCCGATTGACGCCTTCGTCCTCTCCAAACTCGAAGCCGCCGGACTCGCCCTCTCGCCCGAAGCGCCTGACGTCAAGCTCATGCGCCGCGCCCATCTCGATCTCATCGGAATGCCGCCTACGCCCGAACAGATTCGTGAATTCACCGCGGACACCGCGCCCGGAGCCTACGAGCGCTTGATCGATCGCCTGCTCGCCTCGCCTCACTACGGCGAACGCTGGGGCCGCCAGTGGCTCGATGCCGCCGGCTACGTCGACACGACCGGAAAAGACTTCGATCCCACCAAAACCGAATACGCCGATGGCATGTGGCGCTACCGCGACTATGTCGTCAGGGCCACCAACTCCGACAAGCCGTGGTCGCGTTTCCTCACCGAACAGATCGCCGGGGACGAGTTAGTCGACTGGCAATCGGCGAAGCAATTCACTCCCGAGATTCTCGACCTGCTCACTGCCACCGGATACATGCGCAACATCCTCGACATCACGGAAGAGGACATCAGCAATCTGCCCGTTGAGCGTTACGAGGCCTTGTTCAAGCTGGTCGAAAAGGTTTCCAGCAGCACCCTCGGCCTCACCGTTGGCTGCGCCCGCTGCCACAGCCACAAATTCGACCCCATCCCCCAGCGTGATTACTACCAGTTTCTCGCCCTATTTACCCCTTCTTATAACCCCACCGACTGGCTCCAACCCCAGAATCGCTTCCTCTGGACGATCTCCAAGGAAGAAAAAGAGGCCGTCGACCGCCACAACAAACAATTCGACGCGCCGCTGGCCGACCTCAACAAGCAGCTATCCGCCCTCAAGAAGCCCTACGAAGAGCGAATCCTCAACGAGAAGCTCGCCACGCTGCCCGAGACCATCCGCGACGACACACGCGTCGCGCTCGACACCCCCGCCGAAAAGCGCGACGACGTACAAAAATACCTGGCCCGCAAGTTCGGACCCGTCCTGAAGGTAACCGACGAGGCTGTCCGCAAGCTGTTCTCGCAAGCCGATCAGGGAACCGCCCAAAAGCTTGATGAGCAGATCAAGGGCTACGAACGCCAGCGCAAGAAACTCGAAAAGATCCAGGCCCTCTGGGATGTCGGCAAAGTCCCGTCCATCCGGCTACTCCAGCGCGGCAGCCCCGATTCTCCTGGGCCACGGGTCAAGCCGGCTTTCTTCGAAGTACTAACTCCGGATCAGAATAGAGAAGCGCAGCGGCCCGAAGAAACCCATGGCAAGTCGTCCGGGATGCGCTTGGCTTTTGCGAAATGGCTGACCAGTCGCGACAACCCGCTCGCCGCCCGCGTCATCGTCAACCGCATCTGGCAAGGCCACTTCGGAACCGGCATTGTCGCCACGCCCGATAACTTCGGCAAGATGGGCGCGCCGCCCTCCCACCCGGAGTTACTCGACTGGCTCGCGGTCGACTTCATGAACCATGGCTGGAGCGCCAAACACCTGCACAAGCTCATCATGACGTCTTCTGTCTACCGCCAGTCGGCTCGCCAGGGTACCGACGCCTGGGTAGCCAAAGCGAAGATCAACGATCCGGGCAACTCCCTGTTGTGGCACATGAGCCTCCGGCGTCTGGATGCGGAAACCCTGCGCGACTCTCTCCTCGCCGTTTCAGGCAAGCTCAACGCCAGCCAGGGTGGACCGGCGATCGCG
>JAEUQD010000383.1 GCA_016789925.1 Bryobacterales bacterium
GAACGCTCGCAAGTACTCGAAGGGAATGGTCGTGGGCAAGATCGCCAAATTATTTACGAGGTAAGGGAAAAAAGATGCGACGCCATAGTTGCGCGCGCGGTCAAACAGCGGCCAGGAGTCGAGAGCCGACATATCGTAGGCAAAGCCCGCCGTCTGCAGGGCGCTCCAGAGAGCTCGGGAGGTGTACCAGGACGGCGACCGGAATCCGCGGATCGCGAGCGCACGCATGGCTGGGGCCGCGGGGCGGAGCCGTTCCACGATTTGGCTCTGTGATAGAAAGGCGATCCGGTTGTCGTGCTTCACGTCGTGCAATGCGATCGTGCATCCGCCGGCGCGTAACTCCTCCGCCTTGCCGCGGTAGGAGTCCAGGCAGTCGCCGACAAATGAAAAGCAACTCCGCATCGCGTAGTCCGCCGCGACCCGCCGCAGAAGGTCGATGCCGCGTTCCTGACCCGCCGTATCGGTGTCGTGAGACAGGGCCAGCGCGCACCGCTTGCCGCCCGGCCAACTCCAAACAGGGAGATCCGCGGTGGCCGGGTAGCACGATGCCACCAGGTGGTCCACACTGTTGTCCGCGTAGGTGGTTGGACGCCGCGAGCCGTCGGCGCGAACTGCCTGAACATTGGGCTTTGCCAGCCAGGTTGCCAACCGCATCCGCAAGCTACCGGGTATCCAGTGGTAGGGAAAGGGAAGCCGAGTCGTGACCGGGGGATGGGGACAGCAGTGTCCGTCGAGCAACATCGCCCGCGCGTCCGTCTCGCGGCTCATAGAAGGCGTTCGATGACGTTGCCATGCACATCGGTCAAACGCATGTTGCGGCCCGCGTGGAAGTAGGTGAGCTGCAGGTGGTTCATCCCCATCAGGTGAAGGATGGTCGCGTGCAAATCGTGCACGTGCACCTTGCCTTCCACCGCCGCATAGCCGAAGTCGTCGGTCGCGCCGATTACCTGCCCGCCTTTCACGCCGCCACCGGCCATCCATGTTGTGAACCCGCGTGGGCTGTGGTCGCGGCCTGTTCTGCTTTGGCTGGTCGGCGTGCGGCCGAACTCGCCGGCCCATACAATCAACGTTTCATCCAGCAACCCACGACCTTTCAAATCATCGAGCAGCCCGGCGATGGGCTTATCGGTCGACCCGCAATGGTGCTCGTGGTTCTTGTCCACGTTGCCATGCGCATCCCAGTTATCGTCGCCGTGTCCGCCGCCCGAATATAACTGCACAAACCGCACGCCCCGCTCAATCAAACGGCGCGCGATCAGACACTTCTTCCCGAACTTCTCCGTCCGCTCGTCGTCGATCCCGTATAGCTTCCGCGTCGCTTCGCTCTCTTTGCTCAAGTCCACCGCTTCGGGCGCGGCCGTTTGCATCCGGAACGCCAACTCATAACTCGCAATCCGCGCGTTTAACTCGCTGTTCTCCGGACCCGCCGGCCGCCGCAACTGATGCAGCTTTGCCAGCAGATTCAACTGGTCCCGTTGCTCCTCGCGCGTGGTCCCTTTCGGAGGTTCCAGAAACAGCACCGGATCGCCCGCCGTCCGGAACTGCGTTCCCTGGTACGCCGCCGGCATGAAGCCGGACGACCAGTTAGGCGGACCGGAAATCGGTCCGCCGCGATGATCGAGCAGCACCACAAACGCCGGCAGGTTCTGGTTCTCCGTGCCCAATCCATACGCCATCCACGACCCCAAACTCGGATAGCCCTGCCGGATAAACCCGGTGTTCATCTGCAACAGTCCGGACCCGTGCGCGAAGCTGTCCGCCCACGTCCCGCGAACCAACGCGATGTCGTCAATGCGCTCGCCGAGGTGCGGATATAGATCCGACACTTCGATCCCCGACTGTCCATAGCGCTTGAACTTCCGTGTCGACCCTAACAGCGTGCCCGGCTTGCGCACCTTCAACAGGGGATCGCTTTCGAGGTTCGGCATGGGCTCGCCGTGATACTTATTCAGCATCGGCTTCGGGTCCCACGTATCCACCTGGCTCGGTCCGCCGTACATGAACAGGAAGATGCAGGATTTTGCTTTCGCCGCGAAGTGCGGCTTCTTGGGCGCCAGCGGCGACACCTCGGCCGCGTTTGCGAAGAACCCGCTCTGGCTCAACAGCCACGTGAGCGCGGTGCCCGTGAATCCGGCTCCCGTCTCCCACAGAAACTCCCGGCGTGAATGTCCTGCCATGTGCTTCCCTCTAATTCAAGTAGAAATACTCGTTCGCGTTCAACAGCACCAACGCAAAGCTTTCGAGCGGACGCCGCGACAGATACTCCACGCCCGCCGCCAGTTCCGTGTCACTTGCCTCCCGCGCCAACGCCAGGCGGAACGCCTGCCGCACCTGTTCGGACGCGGGCTTGTCGCCGATGCGGCGCGCCAGATGCCGTGCCTGGGCGTTCGTGAAGTCGCCGTTCAAAAACGTCAGCGCCTGCGGACCCGTTGTCGACACCGTGCGCTGTTCACAACTCGATGTCGTGTCCGGCGCGTCCAGCAATTCCAACTCCGGCACGGCCAGGCTTCGCTTGGCGAAGATATAAACGCTGCGCCGGGAGGATTGCTCGTCGTTGGACGTGTTCCATCCACTGCCCGGCACCGATTGTCCTTCCAGCACCGCGCGTGGCAGGGCCGGGAAAATGCTCGGTCCGCTTTGCTGCCCGTTAAGGCGGCC
>JAEUQD010000399.1 GCA_016789925.1 Bryobacterales bacterium
CGACACCCGCCAGTCTCGACCAGGTGTTGCGCGAGGCGGAAAGCTACGGCTTTTCTTTCGTGGGTTTCAGTGGCGAGGTTACCGGAAAGCTGTCTATCGATCAGTTCACGATTCAAACGAAATAAGAGGATACTGTCATGCAGGGTAATCCGATTGATCGCCGTTCCTGGCTGCGCAACTTCCTGGCTCCCGCCGCTCTGGTTGGTCTGGACGCCATGTTCACGACCGAACGGACGAGCGCTGCCGCGGTCGGCCCGAATGACTCGATCAAGGTCACCAAGATCGAAACGTTCGTTTTGAAGAACTCCTGGGTCTTTGTCAAGATTTCGACGGACGCCGGAGTTACCGGTTGGGGCGAAATGCTCAAGGACGATGCGAAGGCCTGCGCCGCCGGGGCACTGGAGGTCGGCAACTATCTCATTGGCCAGGATCCCTCCCGCGTGGTTCATCACTGGCAGGCGATCCATCGGGGTGCCTTCTACCGTGGCGGCCCGATCAAGACCGCAATCTCAAGCGGCATTGATCAGGCGCTCTGGGACATCAAGGGCAAGGTGTACGGGGTTCCCGTCTACAAGCTCCTGGGCGGTCCGACGCGCGACCGCGTTCGCGTCTACGGGACCTTGAGCGAGAAGACCGGCGTGAAAGCCGTCAAGGTCGGCCTGCGCGGCACCGCCCGCGCTCCGTTCAAATACAACGAGGGACAGAAATTCGTCGATGAAGTGGTTGAGCGGTTCAAGGCCTACCGGCAGAAGGTGGGCTCCGGGGTCGATATCGGCGTCGAGTTCCATGGAGCCGTGCAACCGCCCACGGCAATGGTCCTGATCAAAGCCCTGGAACCGTACAATCCATGGTTCTACGAAGAGATTGCCCAAGCCCTGAACGTTGATGTCATGGCGGAGATGGCTCGCAAGACCCATATCCCCATTGCCACTGGAGAGCGCATCTTCACGAAGTGGGGCTTCCGTGAGATTCTCGAAAAGCGCGCCGCCACAATCTTACAGCCGGACGTCTGCTACGCCGGTGGCATCACCGAGTTGAAGATCATCGCAGGCATGGCGGAAGCTTATTACACACCACTGGCGCCGCACAATCCGCAAGGGCCGTGCTCGCTGGCGGCCAGTCTTCAAATTGCCGCATCGATCCCGAATTTTCTGATCCAGGAACGAGGCGACAACGAGTACTCCGACCTACTGGCCAAGCCATTGCCGCCGGTTACGAATGGCTACCGCCCGCTGCTCACCGAGCCCGGCCTCGGCATCACCATCGACGAGGACAAGCTCAAAGCGCAGGTAGGCGAGCCGCGGCCCTATCTCACGGCCTACGACCCCGACGATGGTTCGGTCGTCGACTGGTAAGCCTACCAGACCAGCCGCAAGGAAAACTGAATCTCGCGAGGATCGCTCACGGTCTTGATCGGCTTGGTCGCCGCCAGGTTCGGCTGGCCGCTGGTATTCGTGAAGATGAAGCTGGCCGACGTGGCGTTCTGCGCATTTCCGGGCAGGTCGAAGTTGGCGTGGTTGAGCATATTGAAAAGGTCCACGCGGAACTGCAGGCGCAGCCGCTCGGCCATTCCTCGTAGCTGGACTTCCTTTCTCGCCGAAAGGTCTACACTCGCGAATCCGGGGCCGGCCAACGTGTTCCGGCCCAGGTTGCCGAAGAAACCGGCTGGCGGCAGTTCGAAAGCGAAGGGATCGTACCACTGGTCAGGACTCCCGATTACCGGATTCCTGCTGTAGCCCGGCTTCAGATTCGGCCGGTCGACAGTAGTGGCGGTCGCTCCCGCTACTCCGCTACGGGAATGGTTGAAGGAGATTAGAGGAGTAAATGGATGGCCGGACGTCACGATGGCCGCGCCACTCAGCGACCAGCCACCGAAGACCATCCGGGCCAGGCTCCTGGGTCCGCGAGTTCGGAACGGCAGATCCCACAGAAAACTGGTGGAAAACGCGTGGCGGACATCGAACGCGCCAAGTCCTTTGTCCCGAGCCAAGTCATCGGAATCCATGCGAATCTTCGGACCGCCGGAAACCTCGGTAAACGAGATGGCCGCCGGCGCCTGATCAATCGCCTTCGAGTAGGTGTAGCTTCCGAGGACTGTGAAGCCGCGCGCAAAGCGGCGATTCAAGCTCATCTGCATGCCGTCGTACCAGGCCTTTGAATCCGTCGCGAACAATGTCATGCTACCGACCCGCGGATTTCGCCGCACGGCAGCGGCGGGAAAGAACTGGCGTCCGTCGGGCAGAATCTGCGGGATATTCGTATTCAACTCGCGCCTGGAAACAAGGTGATTGCCTCGCATGCCATTGTAGGAGACGGTCAGGACTGTGTTGGCGAAAAGTTCCCGCTGGACCGCGAGGTTAAACTGCATCACCGCAGGCCAGTTCAGGTTGTCGTACTCGAGTAATACCGCTGCAAGCTGCGGCGGACTGCCGCCAGCCGCCAACACATTCGGAAACGTCGGATTGCGAACCTCAACCGTCTGAACAAACGGTGGCGCCAAAACCACCGGATCCATCAAGTCGCCATTGTATGGCGTATCGAAAAACAGGCCCAAACCGCCTCGAATGGAAGTCTTACCCGTGCGAAACGGGTCCCAGGCAAAACCGGCCCGCGGAGCCCAATTGGACGTGGTCGGGTTGTTGAGAAACAGCGTTTCGCTGAGCTGAAAGGACTCGGGTCCGGTGGCCTGGAGCGGATTCCGCAGGATAGGCAGCTTGCCGTTGATTTCCCGTACATTGGACCACGGCTCGTAGCGAAGCCCGAGGTTCAACGTGAATCCAGGCCTCACTTGAACGTTATCCTGCACGTAGAACGCCGCGTGCGAAAACCGAAGGCCACGCGCATAGTCGGTGCCGGGCAGCACACCACGAAACAGCGTGGGGCGGTTGGTCAGAAAGCCGCGAATGTCGGAAAACGTCATCGTGCCGTTCTGATCGATCTGAAGCGTGTCATTGAGTTGCACCCGCTTCAGGTCAGCCCCGAACTTCAAGTGATGGCCGCCACGCAGGTGTGTCACGGTATTGGCCACTTGAAAGACATTGTTCACCAAGTCGGCTTCGGCACGGCCCGAGTTCCCCATT
This sequence comes from Bryobacterales bacterium, assembly GCA_016789925.1. GTDB lineage: Bacteria > Acidobacteriota > Terriglobia > Bryobacterales > Bryobacteraceae > JADLDI01. Next base: position 3,081 of record JAEUQD010000399.1, read on the forward strand.
GCGCCAACACCGCCGACACGAAGTTGCCCCAGCGAGGAACCGGGAACCAGGGAGAAGCTCAATCCATCCGGATTTGGGTTCGACGGTCCAGTGAGCCGGAAGCGCCGGCTGAAACCGAAGCGCAAAGAATTGAGTAAGCCGGGTGAGAAGATGTGCGTTTCCTCCACCGTCAGTACATGATCCCGGCCGGTATTGAACCGGGCAAACCCCGGAAACGGAGCGTTCCCGCCAAAAGGAAGAAAGGCATGGCTCGCGTCGTAAGTATGACGTGCGAAGAGCGTATCCCGATCCGACAGCCGGTGATCGACTCTCACCGTGAAATAGTTGTCTTCAGCCTCGCGGTTGGCGTTTCCCTGCCAAAGCCCCGTGCCATTGCCAAAGTCAGGCCCGTTCGGGAGAGGATACAGCGCGAGGAAAGGCTCCACCGCCGGATTGACGCCGACAAACTCGAGGTTGCCGGTCACCGGGTTAGGCAGCAGGCCGCGGCGTGCGTTCGCATTCGGCGTAACGTCACCCGAGGTTTCGCCTTTCAACTCTCTTAACCCCTCGTAGTTGGCAAAGAAGAAAGTCTGATTCTTCCGCAATGGTCCGCCGAGGCTGGCGCCGAACTGCTGGCGGCGGAATTCCGGCACCGGCCCGGGGTCGAAGAAGTTCCTTGCGTCGAAGGCATCGTTGCGGTGGAACCAGAAAGCGCTCCCATGCAGCTCGTTGGTCCCGGATTTGGTGACGACGTCGATGAGGCCGCCGCTCTTGGTCCCGTACTCGGCGTTGTAAGTACTCGTAACAATCCGAAACTCACGCACCGCCTCGACGCCCAACACTAATCCCTGAGCCACACTTCCGGGAGGGCGCGCTTGCGAATAGACGCTGATATCGGTGCCGTCCAGAAAGAAGTTGGTGGCATTGGGCCGCTGTCCGGAAACGGAGATGCGGCTATTGAAGGAATTACTCGTATTCCCCGCGCCGGTACTTCGAGCCTTGACCACACCCGGATGAAGTTCAGCCAGCTGAAGCCAGTCGCGCCCGTTCAAAGGCAGTTCCGACACTCTGCGTCCATCCACGAGGCCCGCCAACTCACCGGACATCGTCTCCACCGGCAAAGGAGAGGCGGTAACGGAAATCTCTTCAGAGATGTCGCCTACCTGAAGGATGAAATTGACCAGCGCCTGCCTTTCGATCGACACTCGAATGCCAGTCTGAGCTTCTTTCCGAAAACCGCGCCGCTCGGCTGCGACCTTGTATGTGCCCGGGGCCACCACCGCGAACGCGTACCGCCCCTGTTCGTCAGACACGGCCGACCGCGCGAGACCCCTATCGAGGCTGGTTAACGTGATGCTAACATCCGGAACCTGTTTCCCCTGCGAGTCAACGACGACGCCCGAGAGCCCGGTAGTTTGCGCCATGGCGGAAACGGCCGCCAGAACCAAGACGATCAGGTAAGAAGCTGTCACTGTCGGCCAACTTCATCCAAAACAGTATTGAGATAGGAGAGATCGGCAACATCCTTGACCTGAACTCCGGGTCGCAAGGCTCCGATCCTGGTCAGAAAGGCAAGCGTATCCTCAACCTTCTTCTCCGTCAGCCCGCCATTGGGGTCCCAGATGCGATTGCGAAGGTGGCTCTCACCAACCGCTTTCGCGGTTGCCGGGTCCAGTGAAAGGCGCTTCACAGACTCGGAGAAGAGCAGTTCCGGATCAGCCATAACCCGCCGCTGCGCCCGCAACAGGGCTCGCACGAAATCCTTCATCCCGTTCGGATTTTCAGTCGCCCATTGCCGGCGCACATGCAGACCTTCGACATAGATAGTCGGGTACGCCCGCGCATACGACATCACCTCACGAAACTTATCGGGAGCATCCATCTGGATCTTCAGGAATTCCTCGCCGGGCGCGGTGATTGCGTCGACTTCGCCCGACAGCAGTGCCGCGGCACGGCCAGCGCTTTCGGCAATCACGAGAAAGTTCGGCTTTGCGCCGCCGCACTGTTTCTGCAAATAGTCTTCTACCAGAGCGGGCGCCAACCCGCGTGTGGTGGGCATTCCAAACCGCTTTCCGTCCAGGTCGCGGCAGCTCTTGATGTCCGACCTCGCTGCAATGATGGCCGTCGGCTCAGTAAATCCCATCACCGTGCTGACCGCGACGCCCTTCGTGGCCGCGATCCACATCGTCTGATTGTTCACCAACCCGATGTCGGCGTCTCCACGCCCCAAGGCATCCGCGATCAATGCGCCGGACGCCAGGTAGGTCTTCTCAACCTTGTACCCCTGGCTCGTCAGGTCGTCCAACGCCATCAGAAGCGGCACATCCCTGACGTCCAGGTTGATCAAGTCGAAATAGCGCAGTGCTTTCGCTGCTTCCGGCGCCACCCTTCCGGTACAGCCCAGTGCGGCAAGTAACGCGACGGCGAGCGATAGTCTGGTTATGAATCCCATGTGATCTCTATCAAGTCCTGTCTGGCTTATGCATGTGCAAGGGAAGCAGCTTTCCGCGGGCGGTCAAGACGGGCGGCATCCGCTTTACGTGCAAAGTCTGGGTCTGCTGCCATACGCGGCGGGCACTATCGCCCGCGGGCGACGATTCCGTCAGCGACTTCATCACAAACTCGATCACCTGCCCTTCATTCGCGATCCTGACCCTTGGATCGATAATGAGTGCGAGTTTCGTGAAACCGTTCGCGTCCTCTTCCTCCATCAACTGATAGTCGAGCGGACCACCTCCGAAGCGGGCCGGAAGATGGTGCTCCAGAATGCGCACCATTTCGTCGCCAACCAGAGTAACGGCTTCGCCCACGAGTTTGCTGTAACTGCGGATGCCATGCAAATGAGTCGTAAACCCGAGACTTTCCAGCGGGCAACCGCAGGACCGCTCGCGCATCACGCCGTAGTCGTCGCTCTGGTAATTCAACATCACTTTTGAACTGGTATCGAGCAATGACGTCAGATTGAACGCCGGAACGCTGGTTCCTGTCCCTTCAATAGGATATGGGTGGCTGATCACCGCAAACGCATCCTTGCAGAGATGCACTTCGTCAGTCTCGTCCGGATGTGCGCAGCCCAGCCCGATTGAACCCGTATCAATACCGCCGTAGGCGGGAAGAACCCTTACACCCGCGCGCCTCATTGCCTGGGCCTTGGCTAGCGTCACCGGCTCGCCGCCGACGCGAATGGTCGTCCCGGTCAAATCGATTCCTTCGTCTTCCGCGGCCAGGCAGACCCGCAACCCGCGACTGACGCTTGTGTAGAGAAGGCATCGCCCGTGGCGATCCAGCACGTTGCGGACGCATTGCGCGATCACACGGGCCTTATCCATCGTCACCACCCGCGGCAGCGACACTTTCACTCCCAGCGCACGCATAGACAACGTCATGTAGAGAGTCGCCGCCGCATATTTCAGCCAGTACTTGGAATCCCGCCACGAGTTCGGCGCGAACCACCGCTCAGGATACCGCTCAAAGTAGGCGCGCTGAAGAATAAACCGGAGGCCCCCACCCGGCAAGGTGTGCATCCATTGCACCACCGGGGAATTCAGCACACCCCAGGCGTCGAGCATCAGCATGTGGTGCGGCGCGCCCGCGGCGATATGGTCCAGATCCTGAAACACAGCGGTAGGTACACCCGTTGAACCGCCCGTAGTCAGGGTAAAGTCCCGCCGGGCGAAGGGGTTGTCGAAGTCACTGGGGCGGGCCTCAATGGTCTGACCGTGGCGGACGATCGGTTTGCGCCCTTTGAATTCCTCAAAGGTGATGTACACTCCGGCTTCGCGCAAGACGCGGAGAGCACCTTCCAGTCCCTTCTGCTTCACCAGCGCGCGCAAGTCACCCGGTTCGCAGCCGGCCAGTTGAAGCAGCGCCAGATAGGGACTGGCCGGCCGGCCATAGATGCTGCGTTCGACAAGCGCCACGAATCGGTCCTCGCGCTCTTCCATCCGGCGCTGCACGATCTCGCGCGCCCGTTCCACGGTTAGACCGGGCCGCAGGTACCGGCGCAAGGCCAGAGGAAACTGCGTGAAGGATTTGAGGTACTCAAACGTCTCGTTCATCAGCGTGTGCCAGCCCAGGAGGTCAGGCGCCGGTCCACCAGTCCCAACAGATACGAACAGGCAAAAGCGACGCTAACCACCACCAAGAGAACCGCGAATACCCGCTCGGCGTCAAAGCGCCCTCCGAAGCTGCGCAGCAAGGCTCCCAGTCCAAACAGGGTAACAAACATCTCGGCGGCCACCATGGCCCTCACGGCATGACCGACGGCCAGACGCAACCCGGCCAACGTCAAGGGAAGAGCGCCAGGCAGCAGCACCCTCCATAACAACTGGCGTTCTGTGGCTCCGAAGGCCAACGCCATCTCCGCATGTTCCGGATCCACCATCTGCACACCCCGCATCGTGTTCAGCACGATCACAAAGAATGCGCTCAGGAAGACGACGACTACCTGGATCCCGCGGCTCAACCCGAACAGCGAAAACAGAACCGGCACCAACGCGATCTTCGGCGCGGCAACGAACGCATGCAGGTACGGAGAGAGTACGAACTCCACAGTACGGTAGCGGCCCATCGTCACACCCAGCAACAATCCGAGGACAACCGCGGCGCCATACCCTGTGACCAAGCCCAACAAACTACCAAGTAAGGGAGTGATTAACTGGCCGCTCACCGTCAGGTCTACAGTGGCCAGCAGCACCCGCGAAAACGGCGGCAGGAATCGGAAGCCCGCCAGCCACCCGGCCGCTTCCCAGAGCGCCAAACCGGCGACCAGCGGTAACAGCGACGACGGCAGACGGAGGGATGCCGTCGGGATAAGCGTGATTTCTCCGTCGGCCTGATTCATTGGCGGGGTTCGCTCGCCTGCATGGCGCGCAGTTGCTGCCAGAGATATTCCTTCAGTTCGACAAACCGGGGATCTTTCTCCACATTTGCGTCTCTGGGACGCGCAAGATCCACCGTGATCACCTCCTGAATCCGGCTCGGCCGGGGAGTCATCAGCACGACACGGTCGCCCAGCAACACTGCTTCCTCCATGCTGTGAGTGACAAAGACAACGGTCTTCCGGCTCAGATCAATTCGCGCCAGCAGATCCTCCTGCAACAACCGCCGCGTCTGCGCGTCTACGGCACCGAACGGTTCGTCCATCAACAGAATTTTCGGGTCAACGGCAAGCGCCCGCGCCAATCCGACACGCTGCTGCATGCCGCCGGACAACTGGCGTGGATAGTGCCGCTCAAACCCCGTCAACCCAACTGCCCGGATCCACTCGTGGGCCGTGCGCTCCCTCTCCTGTTTCGACTTGCCGCGGAGATCCAGGCCGAACGCGACATTGGCCGTCACATCGGCCCACGGTAGCAATGCGAAGTTCTGAAATACCATCGCGCGGTCGAACCCCGGCCCCTTCACCGGTTCGCCGTCGATGCACACCTCGCCGTCGTCCAACCGCACCAAGCCCATGATCGACTTCAACAGGGTTGTCTTGCCGCATCCGCTCGGACCCAAAATGCAGACGAACTCCTGGCTCCGAATCGTCAGATCGACTCCGCCCAGCGCCACCACCGGTGGACGTCCATCGTAGGCGGGATAACTCTTTCTGGCGCCGCGCACCTCAATCATTCGACGACTGCCTGGCCGGCCCAGGGCGCGGCGCGCATTTCCAGGCGCCGGCATAGTTGGGTGAGGATCACGGCCTCGGCCACCACGACTATAACCACGGCATACATACTGGCAGCCTCGAAGTATCCCTGGAAGTCCAGGATGAGCCGCCCCAGTCCCACCGCGATCAGCAGCAGTTCCATGGTGATCATGCCCGAGACGGCCCGGATCAGCCCCAAGCGAAGCCCGAGCAGGATGGCGGGCCTGGCCCCGCGCAGCAACACCTTCGTCCATAGTTGACGCTCGGTGGCCCCAAATGCCCGGCTCATCTCAATCCAACCGGGCTCGACCATCCGGAACCCGGCCCGCGTGTTGATCGTGACGGTCGCCACCGTAAACAGGTAGACAACCAGGACACGCGACACCAATCCTAGTCCGGTCGCCATGATGACGATCGGGATTACCGCCGCCATCGGCGTTACCAGGATGATGCTCAGGTAAGGGTCCAGAATCCTGTCGGCCATCCGCCACCGCCCCATGCACAACCCCATCGCAATGCCTGTTACCGACGCCAGTCCGTAGCCCAGCGCCATGGCCTGATTACTGACCGAGAGCGCTCCCCAAAGCTGTGACGTCGTCAACAGGCGCGCCAGTGCCGCCATTGTTTCGCTGAATGTCGGAACGAGGAGGCTGCCTGCGTTATTCCCAAGCCACTCCCAGCCGCCTGCGAGCACGGCGAGGAAGCCAAGCCGTAGACCCCAGTTTAGAACCGGCGAGCCACGCTGATGCTCGCGATACCCGAACCTCATCCTCCTAGTTTAGGCCGCAAGAGGCCTCCGCAACCCACCTAGGGGCAACCAGCGTGACGGGTCCAAGGGTTTGGGGGGTAGATTCAACGGGCGTGACGAAAGATCTTCAAACTGCACCGAGGCGCAGCGAGCGTAGCCGATTATCGGGGATTTCGTTTCGCAACGCGTTGATTTCATTGGGTGCAGGGCACTGCGAGATCGGGTCAACGCCGAGTCGCGGCGAGTGTAGTCGATTATTCGGGATTTCGTTTCGCAAGGCGTTGATTCCATTAGAACAGTCTGTCGAAAAGTGTCGGATGGGTTTGTTGAGGCCGGGTCCGGTAGTGCCCCTGGCAATTGGTTTCGCACGCTGGTAATTTCATTGGGCGCAGGGTGTCGAAAAGTGTCGAAGTGCCTTCGGTTTTCGCTCCGGGTTGATCCGGCCTGGACAGATGCTATTTGTGAAGTGGAGGAGCAATTCGTTTGGCAAGTGATTGAAAAGTCGGGTCTGCAAGCGAATGCGATACAGATGTACGACGCGCTGGCCTGACTTTAGTGGATGGAGCGGGTTTTGCGGTTCATGTAGTCCATGAGGAGGTACTGGCCGAGGGTATAAGGCGTGGTGAAGTAGGCTTTGCCGCGGCACATTTCGGTGACCTTCTGGACGAACTGGACGAGGCCGTGGTCGGAGGCGAGCATGAAGGTGTTGATGAGGATGCCTTGGCGCTTGCAGCGGCTGACTTCTTCGAGGGTGCGGCTGATCACCAGGGGGTCGAGGCCGAAGGCGTTGCGGTAGATGCGGCCGTCTTCCAGCGTGAGGGCCGAGGGCTTGCCGTCGGTGATCATAATGATCTGCTTCATGTCCTTCTTTTCCTGGGCGAGCAGGCGCTGCGCCAGGATTAGACCATCGCGGGTGTTGGTGTAGTACGGTCCCACTTCCACGCGAGCTAACTCGCCGAGGCGTAATTCTTCGGCCGAGTTATGAAAAAGCACACAGCGGAGACTGTCGCCGGGATACTGGGTGCGGATGAGGTGGGCGAGGGCGAGAGCGACGCGCTTGGCGGGGGTGAAGCGATCCTCTCCGTACAGGATCATGGAGTGGCTGCAATCGAGCATCAGGACCGTAGCGCAGGAACTTTGGTATTCGGCTTGGTGGACGTGGAGGTCGGAGTATTCGAGGTCGATGGGGAGGCGGACGCCTTCGCGCTGCATGGCGGAAAAGAGCGTGGCGCTGATGTCGAGATTGAGCGTGTCGCCGAACTCGTATTGCTTGGCTCCGCCGCTGGCTTCGACTCCAGTGGCCAGGTCGCGGGTGTCGTGCGCGCCGAAACTGGCGCGGCCGAGCGAGCCCAGTAAGTCCTTGAGAGTTTTGAAACCGAGGAAGTCGACGGACTTGTCGGCGATCTCGAAGCGGGCTTCGCCGGGCTGACTTCCCTGCCCTGCCTGGCCCTGCGCCTGCTCAGGGGTGGTGAGGTAGCCTTCGTCCATCAACTTCTGCGTCAACCGGTCCACGAGTTGCTGCATCTGTTCGCCGGTCATGGCTTCGAGGCGCTGGCGCATCTCTTCCATTTGCGCCTGGTCAAAGAGGTCGCCGTTCAAGAGGGCTTCTTCGATGGCCTTGCGGAGCGCCTCCATCGTATGGGGATTCATCTCCATCATGGAGTAATCCCAAGGGTGATAACCGCTTTGGAGGAAGTAGTCGGCAAGGGCGCGGAGAAGGTCTTCGGCCTCGATGCCGAGGTCGTCGCCAGTAAACTTCGTGTACTGAATACGCTTCACTGGAAGTCCCTCCGGGACCGGCGGGCAGCCTTGGTGGGTTCCTCCTCGACGGGCCGCTTGCGCTCTTCACCGGAAAAGACGCGCTGTTCGTTGCGGCTGATACGGCGGTGGGCACAGAGACCTTCGAGGATGAACTCGCCGGCGGAGGCCCGTAAGGGGGTGGACGCGTTGGAGCCGACGCCGAGGCCACGCGCTTTTTCTAACAGGCCCTGGATGGAGAGTAACTGCTTGACCATGTCATCGGAGGCTACTGTCTCGTCCAGTTGGATGGTCCCGCCGAGGTCGAACCACTGGACGATGTGGTTGAAGTTGACGCCGTCGAAGTGGTTGGAGAAGACGCGGCCGACGGCGGCGCGCACCAGTTCGCGGGCGACGGATTCGCCACCCTTGAGTTCGCCCTCGTATTCGAGTTCGATCTTGCCCGTCATTGAAGGAAGGGCGGCGAGCACGTCGACGATGCGGGGCACGGCTTCGTCTTCCCCGGCTTTTAGTGCGCGGCGTTCGGCATTGGAGACAACGTTTTCGAGGACGGAAATCGGCAGACGCTGGGAGACACCACTCCTCTTGTCGATTTTCTTGTCGTCGCGTGCGTGGAAGGCGATCTGCTCGACCACTTCGCGGATGTAATCGGGGACAGTGACGATGACGGGGGAATCGCGCTTCACCCAGCTTTCCTGGGCGGTGATGGCGATGCCCTGTTCGATCTCAAGGGGATAGTGGGTACGGATTTCGCTGCCGATACGATCCTTGAGCGGCGTGATAATTTTGCCGCGCGCGGTGTAGTCTTCGGGATTGGCCGTAAAGACCATCAGGACATCCAGAGGAAGGCGGATCGGATAACCTTTGATCTGCACGTCGCCTTCCTGCATGATGTTGAACAAACCCACCTGGATCTTGCCGGCCAGGTCCGGCAATTCGTTGATGGCGAAAATGCCGCGATTGGCGCGGGGCAGCAGGCCGTAGTGGATGGTGAGTTCGTCGCCGATGTCCTGGCCACGGCGGGCGGCCTTGATGGGGTCGACGTCGCCGATCATGTCGGCGATGGTGACATCGGGGGTGGCGAGTTTTTCGATGTAACGCTGCTCAGGAGTGAGCCAGGCAATGGGCGTCTCCTCGCCCATTTCTTCGATCAGAATGCGAGCCTGGCGGGAGATGGGCCGGTAGGGGTTGTCGCGGACTTCAGATCCGGCTATGTAGGGCGTGGCTTCGTCCAGCAGCGTGGTGAGCATGCGGATGAGCCGCGTCTTCGCCTGCCCGCGCAGGCCGAGAAGGATGAAGTTGTGCCTGGAGAGGACGGCGTTCACTACCTGGGGTACGACTGTGTCCTCGAAGCCGAGCACGCCGGGGAACAACGGTTCCCTGGCCGCGAGTTTGGCCAGCAGGTTCTGGCGCAGTTCGTCTTTGACGGTCCGGTGCGCCAGTTTCTCTTCCGAGAATTGGCTGCGGCGGAGCGCCCCCAGGGTGTGAGGAAGGTCCCAGTGCGAGTGAATTGTCATGCGACCCACGCCCTCCTTAGGCGATGCTATCACGCGGACGCGCCAGGATGACCGCGCCGACGCTAGCCAGAATGAACAGGGCTCCCGACCAGTAGGGGGAAGAAGGTCCCCACCAATCGAAACTGAGACCGGCCCAAACCGGGCCGAGGACGCGAGTCAGGGAGGCCACACTTTGGGTGACACCCATGTAGAGGCCCTGTTCGCGCGCGCTTACCTGCTTAGATACCAATCCGGTCAAGGAAGGTGTAGCGAATGAGTTGCCGAGGGCGATGACGGCGATGGCGGCGTAGAGCATCCAAACCGCGGTGCTGCCGCCGAGGAAGAAGAAACCGGCCGAGGCGATGGTCAGGCCCCAGGTGGCCAGGCGGTTTTCGCCCAGGCGCGGAATCATGCGGCGGATGAGATAGCCCTGGAAGAAAGCGGCCAGCACGCCAAGAAAGACAAACAGCATGGCGTTCTCGGAAGGACCGAGGTTGAAGCGGACGAGGGTAAAGACGGCGAAGTTGGACTGGAGTCCACTGAAGGCGAAGTTAAGCAGGAAGACGGCTGCCAGGAGGGCGCGCAAGTCATGACGGCGGAGGCCGTTGAGAACCACCTGGAAGGGGTTGAGATCGCCGGGGGCAAAGGGAGTGGTGCGACGGTGGTCCACGTGAAGGGATTCCGGGAGGATGAAGTAACCGGCGATGCAGGTGCCGAGCGCGAGGATCCCGGCGGCGTAGGCGGGCGCCTGAAGGCTGATGTGGCTGAGCACGCCGCCGAGGGCGGGTCCGGCGATGAAGCCGAGGCCGAAGGCAGCACCGATCAAGCCGAAGCTCTTGGCGCGATCTTCGGGCGGGGTGACATCGGCAATGTAGGATTGCGCTGTGGAGATGTTGCCGCCGGTCGCACCGTCGATGATCCGGGCGATGAAGAGCACTGTGAGCGATCCACCAATGCCGAACAGGAAGTAGCCGAAGGCTGTGCCGAGGATGCTGAGCAACAGGACTGGGCGGCGGCCGTAACGGTCAGAGAGGACACCCAGCACAGGGCTGGCGAGGAACTGGGCGATGGAAAACGAGGTGGACAGCCAGCCCACCGTGGCGGCGTCGGTA
>JAEUQD010000409.1 GCA_016789925.1 Bryobacterales bacterium
GCACACAGTGAGCGGCTATGTCGAGATGGCGGAGCAATTAATGGAGTTAGGTTGCGATTCCATCTGCATCAAGGACATGGCCGCGCTCCTTAAACCGCAACCGGCTTATGAGATTGTGCGGGAAATCAAAGAGGCTTGCGGCGAGCAGACCCGTGTCCATGTTCACGTGCATGCGACCACGGGCGTCACGATGGTGAGCCTGATGAAGGCCATCGAAGCGGGCGCCGACTGCGTGGATACGGCGATCAGTTCCCTGAGCCTCGGGCCAGGCCACAACCCGACCGAAAGTCTCGTCGAGATGCTGGAGGGCACCGGCTACCGCACCGGTCTCGACATGGCCCGATTATTGAAAATCAAAGACCATTTTGCAGCAATCCGGCCGCGTTACCAGGAATTTCTATCGAATATTACCGGCGTGGAGACTGAGATTTTCAAGAGCCAGATTCCCGGCGGCATGATCTCCAACATGGAAAGCCAGCTCAAGCAACAGGGGGCGGCCGGCCGGATCAAGGAAGTGCTCGAAGAAGTGCCCCGTGTGCGGAAGGACGCCGGATATCCGCCACTGGTGACGCCATCCAGTCAGATTGTCGGCACGCAGGCCGTCTTCAACGTGATGATGGGCCGGTATAAGGTCCTGACTGGTGAATTCGCCGATCTGATGCTTGGCTACTATGGCGCTACGCTGGGGCCCCGTGACCAGCAGGTCGTGGACCTTGCCACCCGCCAAACCGGCAAGTCGCCGATCAGTACCCGTCCCGCGGATCTCTTGAGTCCGGAGTGGGAAGAACTCCGCGGCACGACTCTCGCATTGAAGGGATGCGACGGAAGTGACGAGGATGTTCTGACCCACGCCATGTTCCCGCAGGTTGCTCCGAAGTTCTTCGCCGCCCGCCACGAAGGTCCCAGGAACCTTGGGAAGGACCCGGCTGCGAAACCTCCGGCGGCAGCCGCGAGTCCTCCGGCAGCGAACGGCAAGGGTCCGGTGCAAACCCCCGTCAGTTACGAAGTGAAGTTGAACGGCAAGACACACCGCGTTACGGTGACGCCCGCGGGCTGAGAGCCTGCCTCCGGCGTCACGGTAACAGAGGGGAGATTGCTCATTCCATGTCCATGGACACACGGATAGCCGAACTCAGGAAGCGCCGCGAGGCGATTCAACTGGGAGGCGGCTCTGACAAACTGGAAAAACATCGCGCTCAGGGCAAATTGACCGCGCGCGAGCGCGTGGCCGCCCTGACCGACGCGGGCAGTTTTCAGGAAACGGGATTATTCGCCGAACATCGGGCAACGCTGTTCGGCATGGCCGGCAAGGAAGCGCCGGCCGACGGCGTGATTTGCGGAGCGGCCACGGTGCATGGCCGGCTGATTCACCTGGCCTCACAGGATTTCACGGTGCTGGGCGGCTCGGCGGGTGAACTGCATTCCACCAAAGTGGCCGAGATCATGGAGCAGTCGCTCAAGACCGGTTCCCCGTTTGTCTTTATCAACGACAGCGGAGGCGCTCGCGTCCAGGAAGGAATCGATTCACTGTCGGGCTACGGCAAGGTCTTCCACACCAACGTCATGCTCTCCGGCGCGGTACCGCAGATATCGCTGATCTGTGGACCCTGCGCGGGCGGCGCGGCCTACAGCCCCGCGCTCACCGACTTCATTATTCAGACACGCCAGGCGCAGATGTTCATCACGGGCCCGCAGGTGATCAAGCAGGTGACAGGCGAGGCGGTGACGGCTGACCAATTGGGCGGCGCCGATGCGCACATGACCAATTCAGGTGTCGTACACTTTATTGCCGGGAACGACGAGGAAGCCATCCTCCTCTGCCAGAAACTCCTCAGTTTTCTGCCTTCCAACAACCTGGAAGATCCGCCGGTGTTCCCGTCGGACGGCAACGTGGATGCCAATCCCGTGCTCAACGGCATTGTTCCGGACGATCCGAAGCAGCCCTACGACGTGCGCGACGTGATCCTCAATGTCGTTGACAATGGCGACTTCCTCGAGGCCCAGTCGGGCTACGCGCCGAACATCGTCATCGGGTTCGGCCGCATTCTCGGCCGGTCGGTAGGAATCATAGCCAATCAGCCGGCATATCTCGCCGGTGTGCTCGACATCAACGCGTCGACGAAAGCATCGCGATTCATTCGCTTCTGCAATGCGTTCAATATCGCGCTGTTGACCTTTGTTGACGTGCCGGGATTTCTGCCGGGCGTTCAGCAGGAGCACAACGGCATCATCCGCCACGGCGCCAAGATGCTGTTCGCCTACTCGGCGGCGACTGTGCCCAAGATCACCGTTGTACTGCGCAAGTCGTATGGCGGCGCCTACCTGGCGATGTGCGGCAAGGACCTTGGGGCGGACCGCACGTTCGCCTGGCCCACCGCGGAGATCGCCGTCATGGGAGCCGAAGGCGCGGTCGAAATCGTCTTCCGGAAAGAGATTCAGGAAGCGGAAGACAAGGCCGCCAGGCGCAAGGAATTGATCGAAAAGTATCGCGAAGTGTTCGCCAATCCTTATGTGTCCGCCGGCCGAAGGCTGGTGGACGACATCATTGAACCGCCGGAAACGCGGCGCATGATCGCGCAAAGCTTGGAGTACCTCAACACCAAGCGCGAACTGCGGCCCGCCAAAAAACACGGACTGATTCCACTCTAATGGCCAAGAAACAGGAAGCACTCGAACTGATCGCCGAACGGCTGGGTACCCTGCTGGATCGGTTGGACAAGTTGGACGAACGGATGGCCCGGCTGGAGCAGGAAGTGAAAGCCGCGGCCCCGCCTCCCGCCGATGCTGTCTCCGAAGAATTGGCGCTGGTGATTGCAGCGGCGGTGGCGGCCTACCTGGGCAAGCGACCACGCATCCGGCAGATCCGCCTGCTGGGCTCGGCGGCCTGGGCGCAGCAAGGCAGGGTTTCCATCCAGGCCTCGCACGGCATCGTTCTTCAGCACGGCGTGTAGCAGATAAGGAGCACGCACTTTGAAACTCAAGATCACAGTCGATAACAAGATTTACGAGGTCGAGGTCGAGGCCGTTGATAACGACCCTGCGCCGCCGCCCACCTACATCATTCAGTCCGCCGTGCCGCGTGCTGCTGTCACTCCGGCCGCCGCCCCGCCGCCATCCAGTGCGGGTCCGGTGAACGAAGATAAGGTGTGCCGCAGCCCCATCAGCGGGATTGTCGTGAAGGTGCTGGTCCAGCCGGGACAGAATATCCAGCCGGGCGACAAGATGCTCGTGCTGGAAGCCATGAAGATGGAGACCAACATCACGTCACCGGTCTCCGGTGTAGTGGCGAAAGTCAATGTCACCCAGGGCGATAGCGTGCAGAGTGGCTTGGTATTAGTGGAGTTTGAGTGATTGTTATGGATTCTGAACTGAAGCAGGTGCCCGGGTTCCTGTTTTTCGACCACGTGGCCATTGCGGTGAAGCAGGGCGAACTCGAGGAACACGTCAGCGCCTATAAGACGCTCGGCTTTACCGAAGTGCATCGCGAAGATGTGCTCGGGTCCGACCAGGTTCGCGAAGTTCTCCTGCAAATCGGCGCGGGTCCGAACCTGATCCAGTTGCTGGAACCGCTTTCGGCCGATTCACCCGTAGCAAAGCAACTCGAGAAGAACGGCGGGCGCGGCGGTTTCGCGCACATTGCGCTGCGGGTGGAAGACATCCAGCGTGCCTACGATTACATGAAGCAGAACGGCTTCAAACTGATCGACGCCGGGCCCCGGAAGGGTTCGCGGGGAACCACTGTTTTCTTTGTGCATCCCAAGACAACAGAGAAGGCTGCTTTCGGCTATTTGATCG
>JAEUQD010000410.1 GCA_016789925.1 Bryobacterales bacterium
GCAACGGTCGCAGAGCCTGGGTCCGGTGCGGTCCGCGTTGTTCCGGCGGCGGTGCGCCGCGCCGGCGTGGGGACAGTGGCTCAAGGACCCGGAAAAAGGTGGCGGCGGTGTGTTCGACCTGCTGATCCACGATGTGGATATGGCGATTCACCTGTTCGGACTGCCGGAGTCCGTATCGGCCACGGGGCATGAGGACCTGTCGCACGGCGTCGATGTCATTGTGGGTCAAATGCACTATGCGAACGTTCCCACGGTGGCGATCACCGGTGGATGGCATCATCCATCGGCGTATCCGTTTTCGATGGAGTACACGGTGGCGTTCGACCGCGGGACGATCGAGTTCTCGTCGGCGGGACGGCCCGTGACGCTCTATACGCACGACGGGCGCGAAGAGGCGATGGAGAAACCGGAGAAAGACGGATTCGCGGCCGAACTCGCCTACTTTGTGGAGTGCGCCACCAGGAACAAGCAGCCTGAGATTTGCCCGCCCGCGGAGTCGGCCGCGGCGGTGAAGATCACACGGTTACTGGTGGAGGCTCGCAAGCAGAACGGCGAAAAGATTCCGTGCCGGCTCTGAGTTGAACACGTATGGGATTGGACGCCCGTTGCCAGGCTGTTTGGGGAGAACAGTCCGGCGACGGGCGTCTTCAGTTTGAGGGCGAGTATCTGCTCTTCCGGGGACCGTTCCGGGTGAAGATCGCGGTGGGCGAGATGGCGGATGTTCAGGCGGAGAGTGGGTGGCTGGTGGTCGCGTGGGGCGGGGACGAGATCCGGTTTGAGTTAGGCGACGCGGCTGCCAGGTGGGCGGACAAGATCCGCAATCCACCGTCGCTACTGGATAAGTTGGGCGTGAAGGCGGGAATGAAGGTGTGGGTGGTGGGAGGGTTCGAGCCGGAGTTTCTGGCCGGCCTGGAGCAGCGGGGCGCGGTTCGTTCGGAGAGCGGCTGCGAGGTGTTATTCCTGCGGGTAGATTCTCCGGCGGAGTTAGCGCGTGTGCCGGCCAAGGCCGCTGTTGTTTGGACCGTATATCCCAAGGGACGCAAGGACCTCACGGAAGCGATGTTGCGGGCGCACTGCCGGGGGTTGGGGTACAAGGACACGAAGGTCGCGCGGTTTTCCGACACGCATACCGCGCTGCGTTGGAACTGAGCGAAACCAAGTTGTACCCGTCGGTCGCTATCTCCCATCTGCGACTTTTCGCATCTGGCGTTGCCTGACTTATCGCTGCTTGCGATAGGCCGGCCATTCAATGCGTCCATCTTCGTAGCGTGCGTTTTCCCAGGCGGGCCAGGTGGGGCTTTCGTCCCGGACGCTCCGGTAGAGGGGCTTCAACGTGTCGAGCATCTGTTTGAGGCGGCCGGGTTCGGAGGATGCGAGGTCGTTCTGCTCAGCCGTGTCGGTGCGAAGGTTGTACAACTCGAATGCGGCGAGTTCAGCGGACTTGATGGCCTGCTGATGCTCGGCTTGGATGTCTCCGCCGGGTCCGAGATTGGGTCCGGTGAGCTTCGCGACGACCTTCCAGTCGCCCATGCGCATGGCGACCTTGGGGATGCTGGTGGCATGGTTGAAGTGCCAGTAGAGCGGTGTGCGGCGGGAGATGGGAGCGCCTTTCAGAGTAGGGAGCCAGCTTGTGCCGTCGATGGCGCGATCGGTGGGCGCGGCAATTCCCGTTGCTTCGCACACGGTGGGTAGCCAGTCGACGCCGCAGATGGGTTCGTCGGACACCTGGCCGGCGCGCGCCTGTCCCGGCCAGCGGAGCAGACCCGGAACACGGATGCCGCCTTCGTAGATGTGACCCTTGTTGGCGCGGAAGCCGGCGGTGGAGCCGTGCGGATGGATCGCGGTGCGCGCGGGACCGTTGTCGCCGGTGAACAGGACAAGCGTGTTGTCTCGCAGTTTCAGTTCGTCGAGGGTGCGCAGAATCTGGCCGAAGCAATCGTCCATCTGCGCGACATTGCCCCAGTAGGCGGAGTAACTGGGGTCGGCGGAAGGATACAGATCGGCGAACTTTGCGTCGGTGGCGATGGGTTCGTGCGGCTCGTGAAAGCAGACGAACTGAAAGAACGGCTTCGAAGCGTCGCGCTGCTTGAGCCAGCGGATGGCTTCGGTGGCGACGATCTGTCCGGCGTAACCTTGCTGCGGACCCATCGGAATGGAGTTACGAACGAAGTTATAGGGGTTGCGGTGATTGGGCAGCGCGTTGTTCTGTGTGGAGAACCAGTGCTGAAACCCGTGGTCGTGAGGCTGCGGCTGGCCGGGAAGATTGAACCATCCGTTCAGGTGCCACTTGCCGGCGTGGGAGGTCTGGTAACCCGCCTTCTGCAGCAGAGTCGCGATGGTGACTTCGCTCTTACGCACGTGCATCGGCGAGAGCATGGGAATCCAGTTGTGGATGCCGACACGGGTGGGCGTGCGCCCGGTCATCAGGGCGGTGCGGGCGGGCGAGCAGTTAGGCGCGCCGGAGTAGCAGTTGGTGAACCGGACGCCTTCTCCGGCAAAGCGGTCGAGGTTCGGCGTCCGCACAATCCTGTTACCGTTGCAGGAGAGGTCGCCGTAACCCAGGTCGTCGGCAAGCACCAGCAGGATGTTGGGCCGGCTGGGCGAGCTTTGGCCGGAAAGCGCCGCGGGGAGAGAAGCCGCCAGAAAGTCGCGCCGTGAGATCACAGGGCTAGTATAGTGGTCAAGCGAGTCTCCGGGAAGGACTCTTGGGGAACTCGGGAACGGTCGCGGAACAGGGAATGAAATACACTCTTTTACTACTTACAGCCGCCAGTTGCCTGGGGCAGCAGCCCACCGCGGAGGACATGCCGCAGGAGATGATTTGGGTGGACCGGGCGGGCAAGATCCTCGGGAAAGTCGGCAGCACCCAGAA
>JAEUQD010000794.1 GCA_016789925.1 Bryobacterales bacterium
TCCGGGTCATGCCGGTTGTCTTGCCGAGAGCCGTCAGCAGATCCTTCCGGGCGGACAATCCGCCGATGCGGCCCAGCGCCGAAGCCGCCGCCCGGGCAACCTCGACATCCGCGTCGTACATCATCCTGGCTAGCGCCGGACCGGCCTTGGCGTCGCGACGCTTGCCGATCGAATTGATCACTCCGATCAATAGATTGCCCTTCAGCTTCGTCAGGGCGCTTCGCAGCGCCTGGTCGGCGGATGGGTCGGCGATCGGCTCCAGGCCGTACCGTGCATACATGCCCATGTGCTCATTGCCGAGCAGGGCCGCCAGCGCGGGCACCGCTTCCTTTGCGCCCAACTCGCCGATCCGCATGCAGGCCTTTGCCTTCTGAAACTCCGGCGAAGCCGGGTCTTTCAGGATGCCGATCAAACCAGCCGCATCCATCGTCGCGATCGCGCCCTCTTGAAATTCGGGCGGAGGTACAGGCTTTGCTGTTTGCTGCATGATCTTTCTCCTTCAGACCCGCCAGGGCTCGCGCAACGCGCGCGACCGCATCCGGTTGGCGATATCGTCGTTGGTAAACTCGCGCCTGGCCGGGTCCCACGTCAGGGTCTTGCCCCGTTGGTAGGCGATGAACGCCGCGTGGCAGGTGACGTGTGAGTTGGCCGCTGCAGCCGCGCTGGCCTGCGGCGACTGGCGCGTCTTGATGCAGCGAAGCAAATCGGCCACGTGATTCTCCAGCGCCATGGCGGCTGATTCGGTGGGCCGCAGCAGCGGCTTGATATTGTCCGAGCACGCGATGATGGTGGCGTCGCCCGTCTCTACCCAGCCCTTGTCGCCTTCAATCCGGAAGCTGCACGACCCGGTCTTCAATGCGCCATCCCAGGCGTTGTCGCGCATCACCAGCTTCACTCCACTGGCGTACTTGCAGCGTACCTCGTAGGGACCGACGTTCGTTCCCACCGGCTCGTATTCTACTGGCTGGGTGTCGTCCAGTTCCGCGGCCCAGTGACAGAGATCCACCGTGTGCGACCCCCACTCCAGAATGCCGCCTCCGTGGAAGTCGTAGTAGTTCCGCCAACCGCCCCGGACATAGGAGGAGTGGTAAGGACGCCACGGCGCGGGCCCCAGCCACCGGTCCCAATCGAGCACCTGCTTGGGCGGCAACTCTTCGCCGGCCAGCCAGTCGCGGCTGGGCAGCGGCGGCCAGTTCACCGATGGCCCGGTATTGGCATACAGGGCTTCCAGCTTGCCCAGCGCTCCTGACCGCAACAGTTCCTTGCAGAGTTGGAAGTTCGCCCCGTTGCGGCGCTGGCAGCCCGCTTGATACAGCCGGTTATAGCGGCGGAAGGCGTCCGCCAGCGCCCAACTCTCCTCCATCGACATCGAGCAAGGCTTCTCGCAATAAACGTCCTTGCCGTGCTGCGCGGCGATGATCGACAGCGGCGTATGCCACCGGTCGCCGGTGGCGATCAGCACGGCATCGATATCGCCCCGGGCCAGCAACTCGTACTGATCGCTGTACATCTTGCAGCCGCTGTCGCCATAGGTCTTGTCCACGGTCGACTTGATTTCTTCGCGCCGTTCATTTCTGACATCGCAGACCGCAACGAACCGCGCTGCGTCGAACTTCAGAATTTTGCTTAGCACGTGGGCGCCGCGCCCGCCGATGCCGATGCCGCCAAAGACGATCTTGTCGCTGGGCGCAACGGCCCCGGCACGCTGGCCAAGTACGAGGCTGGGCACGATCATCGGCGCCACCGCGCTTTGAAGAACCTGACGTCGGGTAGTCATAGTCTTGATAATAAGAATTGTATATCTGATTTTGGCGCACGACAAGATACGGGCCGCCGGGCCGTCAAGCTAGTAGCCTTGCTCTCACGCGTCCCGACAGGGTATTCTAGAAGAGATCATCCAATATGGCGAACCATGTCTCCGCTTTGAAGGCGGCCCGGCAGATTGAACGCCGCACCGAAATCAATCGCGTGCGGAGAACCCGGGTACGCAACCAGATTCGCGCGATGCGCCGCGCTCTTGAAAAGAAAGATCTTCAGAGTGCCACTCAGTTGCTGCCGGTCACCTTTTCGTTGGTGGACCGAGCGGCCAAGTGGGGCATTATCAAGAAGAACACGGCGGCCCGTTACAAGAGCCGTCTGCACAACAACCTGAAGAAGCTGGCTGCGTAGACTAGCGCGTCAAGTTTACAACCAAATCTTCGAGAACCACCCGGTCGTCCGGACGGATGTCGCGTAGCGCGGCGTCTGTCCGGGCGATTCGTTTTATGGCTGCCCGCAGTTCCGACGCGGAAAACCCGTTCATCGTCTGGACCACCTGTTCGGCGCGCGACGGCCACATCGGGACTCCAAGCTTTTGAAAATGGCCTTGCACCTGGCCGGCGGACCGCAATTGCGCTTCCTGGGCGACGAGCGCCTGGCGGAACTGTGTCGCCAGAAACGAAAGCGCCAGCGGAAGGTACTCACCTTCGCGAATCAGCACATCCAGTAGATCGAGGGCTTTTTTGCGGTCGTTCCGGCCCAGGGCATTCACCAGGGCGAAGATGGTGGTTGCCTGGGCTTGGGGGACCAGGCGCGCGATGTCGTGGGACGTGATCTGGCCGCCCTCGCCGGCGTAGAGGCGCAATTTTTCGATCTCGGTGGCGATGCGCGCGGGGGCGGAGCCAACGGCTTCCACCAGCAGTGTCAGATCGTCGGGTGCAATGCGGAGTCCGGTTTCGCGCACCAAGTCCTGCGCGAACTTCCGGGCTTGAGCGGACGACCAGCGGGTAAACTCGACCTGGACGGGGAGCGGCGCGTAGAACTTGCGGACGCGCTCCTGTTTCGTTTTGTCTTCGCCCTCGAAGTCATAGCGGGCGGAATCGAAAACCATGGTCACACCAGGAGTGGGGTTCCTGACGTAGGACGCCAGAGCCGGCGGTACTGCAATCGTTTCGTTTCCGCGCGGGACGGCCGCTTCCGCCCGCCCGATCCAGAGCAGGCGGCGCGGCGCAAACAGCGACAGTGCACAGGCGTCATCCATCACCGCGGAGATGCCGGTCTCGTCCAGATCGTGGCGGGTGATGCCGGACTCCCACTCTTCCCGCGGTAACACTTTCTCGACGAGGGCGCGCCGGCAGGCGTCGCGTTGGAACTCCTCCGGCCCGAGAAACAGGTATGCGGGCGCGAGGGGACCCCTCTGTACGTGGGCAAGGAACTGTTCCGGGGTCACTTTTAGAAATTCTCCAACACCGCGCTTACCACCTGGCGGGACACATCCATAGCGAGACGGTCGAGCGCGGTGGCGCTTTCCTCAAAGTAGCTGAGCGGGTCCACGCTGATTTCATAAAGCTGGCGGGCCTCGAAATTCTGGCGTTCAAAGAGCACATTGCCGGTGGCCCGTTCGGTGAGCTTTATCTGGAGAACGATCATCACCTGGACGCTGGCGGCACGTCCGGTGCGCTGGTCAAACACGGTGGGAAAGGCGTTGTAGCCGACGACGGCCCCGGTGAGCACGGCATCCGCCTGGTTGGCGTCGGTGATCACCTCGTAGCGTGTGCGCCGGATGAACTCCCGCGTGAGCATTGCCGGCAGGCGCTCGGTGAGCCGGTAACGCGTGGTGGGATTACTGAAGGCAGGAATGGCGATGGTCCGGAGGTTCTTCGGCAACAGGTCCGCTTTGCCGGCCACGCGATAGCCACATCCGGTGAGCGCCGTGGTGGGCAGCGCCGCCAGGAATCCACGCCGCTTCATGACAGTACCGGCTCGGCCAGCACCATCGCGTTTTCGGCGCTCAAGCGATAGTTGTCGGCGACCGCCCAGATCCAGAATGCCCTTCGATTGTTCCGGTCGGGCTCCACTGTGCCCAAGGCGATACCGTTTTGCCCGGCGACGCTGACGACGTTCGGCGACGCGTCGGGCCAGACATCCAGGCCCTCGTCCTGGAGTGCGCGTCCGAGCGCTTCCACTTTGCCTTGAAACTCCACCCAAATCGACGCGGAATAGCCATGCATGACGCCGGCCTGGGTCATCCGAATCGACGGCAGGACGACGGGCGAGCCGGCGGACAGCAGGGTGGCGACGTGGCGCTCGACCCTCTGTTCGGTCTCGTGCAGTGTCCCCGCGATCAGGTTGAAGCTCAACTGCGTGCCGAAAATCGTTTGAGGCAAGGGTTGGAAGGACAGCAACTGCATGGTTTGGCGCTGGAGTTCGTCCACGCCAGGGCGGCCGAATTCGCTGGCCGGGGCGAACAGTTGAACGACCGACCGCGCAACCGGGGAGACAGCCTCCAACGCGCGCAGAACTGTGGCGGTGAGAATCGCGGCGGGATGAGCGACCACCTGCAACCGGGCGGGAGCGAGGCCGGAGGGCGGCTCGGCGAAGGGCGCACGGAGGCGTGCCTCCGGACGGTCCTCCAATCCCAAGCCGAGGTCGATCAATGGCGGTTCGACGCCGGCTTGCCGCAGGAGTCTGTCGGCACGGCGCGCCGCCTCGGCGGAACCGGCGAGGATCACGAGATCGGCCGAGGCGAGCGCTTCTTCGTCCAAACCTGTCAAGACGACGGCTTCGCCCCCGACTTCAGTGAGGATGGCCGTATCTTCCTCCTGCGACCCGGCGAGTTTGACCCGGGCGTGCGGAAAGCGCTCGCGTAACAGGTCGCGGACGTCGGCGCCCAGCAGCGTTTCGCCGCCGATCAAGACTACTTTGCGATCAACCATTCGTTGTTCAGCTCACCTGATGTTGGGGATGGTGCGGCACAGGCCGGAACTTGCGTTTGACGATCCCGCCGATACGGATGACGATGCCACTGCCGACATAGGTGACTGCCATCGCCAGCAGCACCGGCTGCGAATAGTGCCAGATCAGGTAAAGAAACACTCCGAACCGGACCACCGAGCCGGGCGACCGCGGCTGGAGCATATTGAAATCCTTGAAACTCCGGTAGCGCCAGGTGCTCACCATCAGAAGCGACAACATCGCCAGCAGCACCAGCCACGCAACCGAGAACGGCCACCACTCCAGCGGCGACGAGTTGGCCGCATAGATGACGGCGGCCACCATGCCGGCCGCGGCCGGAATCGGCAGGCCCACAAAATACTTCCGGTCGGGCTTGCCCGGATTGCGGGGAATGGGATTCTCCTGGATGTTGAACCGAGCCAGCCGCGAAGCCCCGCAGAGCAGAAAGAAAAACGTGACGAAGTAACCCGCACGGTGGATCTGTTCGCGGAGTTCGGGGTTCATGTCGGTGGGAAGGAAGTGAAAGCCGAACACCCAGGCGAGGACCGCCGGGGCCACGCCGAAGGTGATGCAATCGGCG
>JAEUQD010000413.1 GCA_016789925.1 Bryobacterales bacterium
TCCAATTGCCGCGGCGGGCGAGACCGCCTGTTCGGACCCGACCGTACCCCAAAATCTGCTGGCCAAGATGGACGCAGGCGGCGAAATGACGCTGGGGGCGCTGGCCCTCGCGCGGTTACGCCAGACCCCTGGCAACGTGACGGTGGAGGTGGGCAGCGGCTGGTTTGGGCGAACGACTGGGGCCAGGTTCGCCCGGCCGATCTCGGGACCGCGATTCGGCTACTGCCGCGTCTACGATCGAACATTCCCGGCCGGCGGAGCCGACCCTTCCTCGCCCACAGCTTTTCTGGACGCCGGGACCAGTCTACCGCTGAGCGGTCCCAGCCTTGGTCAAGGTACAACCCTCGCGCGGGCGGCCAGCGCACTTGGACCGACTTATGCGTTCCGGCCCTCCGCTCCGTTCCAGGCCGGACTGTACACGCTCACGGGTAACGGCGGCAGCGCGGTAGGCGCATTCACGGCCTCGACGAACTTCCCCGACAACTTCAACGTGACCAACTGGGACTCCGTGACAGCCATTGACCGCACGAAGGCCCTTGCTTTCAACTGGACAGGCAGCGGATTTCAGCGGGTCACGATTCTGTTTGCGGCCAGCGCGGTGGCCGGCTCGAATGTTCGTGTGGTCAGTCTCAATTGCGAGAACATTCCCGCCAGTCTCGGGACTTATTCGATCCCCCCGGAGGCCCTCGCGTACTTGTTGCCAGGAAGCGTATCGCTGACCATCCACGCCATCAACCAGGCAACGTTCACGGCACCCCTGGTTGGAGGAGGCCAGACGGACCTTGGCCTTTTCAATGCCGACCTGGGTATCACGAAGACTGTGCCGGCTCAGTGACCGGATGTGACGGTGCCGCGGGTGACGGAATTGGTGTGGAAGTTGCGATACGCTGACGAAACGAGCGAGCCCAGTCCCAAAGTGGCGGAAGAGGCCCTGGGGGCGGCCCGAAGCGTTCACGCAGCCATTCCGCAACGGCTGGCGTCATGGGCGCGATAGGGAACCGGAAGTGCCGCCTCAACCAACTCGGCGTGCGGTGTCTTAGCCATTTCATCTCGCTGTCAGAACCAAAGGATTCGGAGCCGCAATAGCGATCCAGCTTGCTCCGATGGGCGATGAAACGCCAGCAACCTGAACGGCAACCGGTACGTAGCCACCAGGCTCAACACCCGGCGGGATCTCCATAACAACTTGCAAAAGTCCTGGGGTTTGACTGGCGGTCCGTTGTACTCTTGCCGCCAAGCCGCCAACAGTGGCGGCAAGCATTTGTGCTGCCGGTGATGTTCGGCCCTCGCCCGTGATAAACAACGTGAGCGCCTCACCCGGCCTGCCGGGGTGTGCTGCGTCGTTGTATGAACCGTCAGGATTCAGTGCCGCGGCCTGACCCGCACCTGTGCCGTTCGCCGAAAAAATACCGGGGGAAGACGGCGCGACGTGAACGGACAGGGGCAGCGAAACCCGGCCCTGGAACTTCACGATTACCTGCGCAACAGAACCCGTCGCCGACTCCGGAACGATGGCGGCAACCTGGTCGGAAGACGTGTAGAGGATCGGTGCCGATACTCCGTTGACTAGCACCTCGGTGCCGGCAAGTTCGCTGGTATAGATGCCCGCTACGGGCCGATTCTGCAACATCCGCGGAGGTCCCATGCCTACGCCGTACAGGACCACGATCTTGCCGGGCGAGATCGGAGTGGCGGCTTGCGTGGCCGCGTCCCGAACCGATGTCAGTATGACGGTTTCGTTTGTGGGATCCAAAGCCCGAATCGACGCGTCGGCTGTGCGTTGCGAGCCGCCGATTCCGTATCCGTGATCCACCACGTAGATTCGACCACCCTCTCCAATAGCCAGCGCCCCAGGCCGAAGATACGCACGCGAGGCTGGGCCCCCGTCACCCACGGACTGGCGCGGATTCGTATTACGCGCAATAGTCGTGATGATTCCATCGGGCGTGATTCTACGGAGACCGCCCAGATCGGAGATGAGGATGTTCCCATTGCTGTCGACCGCTACCGAAGTTGGGGAAAACACGACCGCCTCGGTAGCGGGCCCGCCGTCCCCAACTATCGTGGAAAACGAAGTTGCAGAGACGCCGGCTATCGTGGAGATGATTCCATCGGGTGAAACCTTCCGAATGCGATTATTCACCGTGTCGGTGAACAACAGATTGTTCGACTTGTCCACGGCGAGAGACCAAGGCTCGTACAAGCTCGCATCCGTGGCCGGTCCGCCGTCACCGGAGAAGCCAAACTGGCCATTCCCGGCTACTGTTGTGATGATGCCTGTGCCATCGATCTTCCGGATTCGACTGCCCTGGTCGTTGAACAAGAGGTTACCTTGAGTGTCGAGCGCCAGCGCGCCGGGACAGATGTTGGCCTGAAGCGCCTCAGCGCCATCCGCCGAGGCTCCTCGACCGCCCGTTCCGGCGATCGTCGTGATTCGCCCGTCGGCCGAGACCTTTCGAATTCGGCAGTTCAAAGAGTCCGAGATGTACAGGGCGCCTTCGCTGTCTGCAACTACGGACCGAGGTGCATTGAGTGTAGCTTCCGCGGCGGGGCCCCCATCGCCTCCGAATCCATCTTCGCCAGTGCCGGCGACTGTCTGGATGATGCCTTCCGGTGTCACCTTTCTGACCAGGTTATTGCCAATGTCTGCGACGTAAAGGTTGCCGGAGCGATCGCGCGCGAGTCCGGTGGGTCCGAAAAATTGGGCCGAGGTCGCCGGACCACCATCGCCGCCGATGCTGTAGGTTCCATTGCCGGCCAGAAGCGAAAGAATACCGTCGGGGCCGACCTTCTGTACCCAACAAGCGGCGATGTACAGGTTGCCATCGCGATCGTTGGCCAGCGCGGAGAGGCTGCGGTCGTCAAAGCAGAAGTTGATCTCAGTGGCCTTGGTCCGGTCACCCGGAAAAGCGCTGCCGCCCCCCGCGGTCGTCGAGATTGTCCCGTCGGCGGATACCCTTCGCACACGATAGTTGCCGCGGTCGGCAATAAAGAGATTGCCGGCTTCATCAATGGTCAAGGCCCCGGGGCCACTCAGGTGCGCACTTAGGGCGGGGCCTCCGTCCCCAGACGATCCCCTCGGGCCCGTCCCGGCAACGGTCGATATCACGCCGCGTGCGTCCACCTTTAGGACGCGATTAGCGTCAATGCTGTCCACGCTCAGGAAGAAGTTGCCGCTATCGTCGACCGCGATACCGGTGACGTTCCGAAGTAGGACTGCGGTAGCGACGGAACCGTCATCGGGAGCGGCGTTACCGCCGCCAGCGATCGTTGTAATCAAGCCGGATCGAGAGATCCTGCGGATGCGGCACTCGCCATAATCATCGATGTAGTAAAGGTTACCGGCGCGATCGACGGCGAGTCCAGACACGCGGCGGAGCGGCGTGGCCGGCGCAGGGGTGCCTTCTTCCGGAGGATTGAGAGCGAACACCCAGCCAGTTCCTGCGAAAGTGGTAATCACTCCTTCAGGCGAAATGCGGCGGATGCGATAGTTCCACCTGTCGACGAAGTAGATGTTACCGAAGCGGTCGACAACAAGGCTTTCCGGATTATTGAGTTGGGCGGCGAGCGCGGGACCTCCGTCGCCGGAGTAACCGGGCCGCGCCGTACCGGCAACTCGCGTCAGGGTTCCGTTTCGGTCGAGCTTAAAGATGCAGTTGTTGCTACTGAAGAAAATATTGCCCTGAGAATCGACAGTTAACCCCGCTGGAGGGAAGATCGATGCCAAGGTTCCGAGAGAGGGCGTGGACGGCGGCGAACCTCCGGCCACCGTCGAGATCATGTACTCCTGGGCAAGAGCAGGAGCGAAGCAAACGAGGGCGGTGCTGAGAACGAAGCCCGCTACAGTCGCGATCCGAAACCTGGAAGATCGATATCCGCCCACGCGGTATCCGGGTCCCATGAGTTGATCGTAATCAATTGCTGCACTAAGTGTAAGGGTGAGAACTTCCACTGGAAGTCTCGTCGGGACGCTGGCAGGCTACTGCACCGCCCGAACCGCGACGCACTTCGAGGGCCGTTTCTGTTGCTGACGCAAAGTCCACTGCAGGCTCCCGGCGGCGGACTGCCGGGACAATGTCGTAATCCAGGTCGGCGTCGGCTTGGAAGCGGACGATGTAATCGCTTTCCATGGCCGATTCCTGCTTTCGATTCTATCGGGGGCGGGGCTATCCCTCTGTTTGATATGCTGTCCGAGGTTACTATGACAGCACCTCAGAGGTTCCTCGTTCTCTTCGCGGCCAGCGTGGTCCTGCTGCCGGCGCAATACGACCTGCTGCTTACGGGCGGGCACGTGTTGGACCCGAAGAATGGCGTCAACGCGGTGAAGGATGTCGCCATCAAGGACGGGCGGATCGCGGCGGTGGAAGACCGGATTGCGCCGTCGTCGGCGAAGAAGACGGTTTCGGTGAAGGGCCTGTATGTGACGCCCGGGCTGGTGGACATCCACGTCCACGTGTTCACTCAGAGCGCGCCCGGCACGCTCTATGACAAAGAGTCGAGCGTGACTCCGGACGATACGTGTCTGCGGACGGGCGTGACGACCGTTGTGGACGCGGGAACCACGGGCTGGCGGAGTTTCCCCGACTTCAAGCGGCGGATCATCGACCGCTCGGACGTGCGCGTGCTCGCGATGCTGAACATCGTAGGTACCGGCATGCTCAACAACGAAGTGGAGCAGAACCCGGTAGACATGCAACCGGAGGTGACGGCGGAGTTCGCCAAGCAGCATAAGGGCGTGATTGTGGGTATCAAGTCCGCGCACTGGCGCGCGCCGACTTTCGTTTCGGTCGAGAAGGCCGTGGAGGCGGGTAAGCTGGCCGATCTTCCAGTGATGGTGGATTACGGATCGTTTCTGCCCGGCAAGCCGTATCAGCAGATGGTGCTGGACATTTTCCGGCCCGGGGACATGAGCACCCATTTCTTTCGCGTGCCCGCGCCGCTGATCGATGAGAACGAGAAGGTGATGGAGTATCTGCACCAGGCGCGGCGGCGCGGTGTGAAGTTCGACGTGGGTCACGGGGGCGGCAGTTTCTATTTCAAATACGCCGAGCCGATGGTGAAGCAGGGGTTCTACCCGGACTCGATTTCCACCGACTTACATGCCAATTCCATCAACGGGTCGATGATCGACATGCTGAACGTGATGTCGAAGTTCCTGTCGATGGGGGTGCCGCTGGTGGAGGTGATTCGCATGTCGACGACGAATCCGGCGACGCAGGTGAAGCGGCCGGAACTGGGGCAGATTGCGCCGGGAGCGGAGGCCGATATCGCTGTGCTGCGGCTGGAGAAGGGCGACTTCGGGTTTGTGGACGTGCGCGGGGGCCGGATTTCGGGCAAACAGCGGCTGGGGTGCGAGATGACGCTGCGGGCCGGGAAGATTCTG
>JAEUQD010000276.1 GCA_016789925.1 Bryobacterales bacterium
ATCTTCACTTCGCCCGTGCAGGGTTCGGCGACGGTGGCGAAGAAGTTGTCCAGCGCTTCGCGGAGCGGCGTAAACCAGAGGCCGTTGTAAACCATCTCCGCGTAGTCGAGCGCCAGCTTCTGCTTGTAGTGAAGCGTGTTCTTGTCGAGCGCCAGCGCCTCGAGTTCGCGATAAGCCGCCATCAGGATCGTGCCGCCGGGGGTCTCATAGCACCCGCGCGACTTCATTCCCACAAAGCGGTTCTCGACGAGATCGATGCGGCCTACGCCGTGCTTGCTGCCGATCTTGTTCAACTTCTCGAGCAGTTCCACCGGACCCAGTTGCTTGCCGTCCACCGACACCGGCGTGCCCTTCTCAAAGCCCACCGTGACGAAGCCCGGCTTGTCGGGCGCTTCCTGCGGATGCGCCGTCAGCATCCAGACGTCGTCGGGCGCGGCGTTGATTGGATCTTCCAGCGCTCCGCCTTCGTGCGAGATATGCCAGATGTTGCGGTCGCGCGAATAGATTTTCTTGGTGGTTTGCGAAATCGGAACATTCCGCTGCTCGGCGTACGTAATGGCGTCTTCCCGCGATTTGATGTCCCATTCACGCCAGGGCGCGATCACGTTCAGGTTCGGCGCAATCGCCTTGTAGGTCAGCTCGAACCGCACCTGGTCGTTGCCTTTGCCCGTGCAGCCATGCGCCAGGGCGTCGCAACCCGTCTTCAACGCGACTTCCGCCTGGCGCTTGGCCAGCAGCGGCCGCGCAATCGAGGTGCCCAGCAGGTACTTGTGTTCGTACACGCCGCCGGACCGCACCAGTTTCCACAGGTACTGGCTGACAAACTCTTCGCGCATGTCCTCGATGTAAACCTCGGACGCGCCCGTCTTCCTTGCCTTTCGTTCCAGGCCCTTCAACTCTTCGCCGCCCTGGCCGATATCGCCGCAGATGGCTACGACCTCGCATCCGTAGTTTTCCTTCAACCACGGAATGATGATCGAGGTGTCGAGGCCGCCTGAGTAGGCAAGCGCTACTTTCTTTGCTGTGCTCATAATTCTCCTGTCGTCAACAAACCAGAATGCGCGTTGCCTTGCTAGTCGTGCAGCAGCATCAGCAGCAGCGCCTTCTGCGCGTGCAGGCGATTTTCCGCCTGCTGAAATACCACGGAGTGCCGCGACTCCATCACGCCGTCGGTGGTTTCCTGCCCGCGTTTGGCGGGTAGGCAGTGCATGAAAACGGCGCCTTTTCTGGCTTTCGCCATCAACTCTTCGTCCACACGGTAAGGCTCAAAGTGGACCATGCGCTCATAGGCCTCATGTTCCTGACCCATGCTGGCCCACACATCAGTGTAAACGGCATCGGCCTGGTCGACCCCTTCTTCCGGATCCACGGTGATCTTGACCTTGCCGCCCGCCGCCGCCGCGAACTTCCTGGCTTCCGCGACAATCTCCGGTTTCGGCTCGTAGCCGCGCGGGTGCGCCAGGGTGAAATGCATGCCCAGCCTCGTCGCGGTCAACATAAGTGAATGGGCGACGTTATTGCCGTCCCCGATAAAGGTCAGCTTCACGCCTTTCAACCCGCCGTAACGCTCCTCGATCGTTTGCAGATCGGCCAGAGCCTGACACGGATGATAGAGATCGCTGAGCGCATTGATGACGGGAATGTCCGCCCAGTGAGCCAGGTCGTCCACGGTTTGCTGCGAAAACGTTCGCGCCACGATTCCACTCACCCAGCCGTCCAGGTTCCTGGCCACGTCCTTGAGCGGCTCGCGCTCCCCGATCATGCCTGTTTGCGTCACGCTGCTGCCGCCCATTTGCGCGATCGCCAACTCAAAAGTCAGCCGCGTCCGCAGCGACGGCTTCTCAAACAGCAGCGCCAGCGAGTGGCCCCGCAGCGCATCGAGATAGTCTTTCGGATGAGCTTTGACATGATGCGCCAAGTCGAGCAGACGGCGCAATTCCGCCAGCGTCAAGTCCTGATCGCGGCGCAGATCGCCGGACGCTATTGGAATGATCGGCGAAACGGCGGAGGATAGCTTGACGGGCGCGGCCACGGAGGGTTCCTTTCGCGGAGGCGGTGAATGTTTATTCAACTGATTGAATAATTACACATTGGCACCGTCGGGAGCAACTCGGCCCCAGCCTCAGTGGTCTCGTTCGATGATCAGGTCAGTGACGGTGTAGAGTGCCCGCTGGTAGGGCGAGTCCGGGAAGCCCGCGATAATGGAGCGCGCCTTGTCGGTAAAGGCCAGCGCCCGCTGCCGGGCGCGTTCGATTCCGTCATAGCGCCGCATGAATTCCAGAATGCGCTTGAGCGGCACCTTGTCGTAGGAGCGGTCCCGAAGCACGGTGGCAACCAGTTCCCGTTCCGCGGGCGCGGCTTCGGCCAAGGCATAGATGAGAGGTAGCGTCACTTTGCCTTCGCGAAGGTCGTTGCCAACGGGCTTGCCCAGAATTGACTCGCGGGCGGTGAAATCCAGGATGTCGTCCACCAGTTGGAAGGCCATGCCCAGGTTCCAGGCGTAGTCGGCCACCAGCGACTCCTGCGCGTCGTCGGCGCCGCCCACCAGAGCGCCCAACCGCGCGCAGGCGGAAAACAGGCTGGCGGTCTTCCGGTCGACCAGTTCCATGTAATCGGCTTCGGTGAGGTGAATGCGGCCGATGCGCTCCAGTTGGATCAGCTCGCCTTCCACCATCATCTGCGTCAGCGAAATCAGAATGTCGAGGATCGCGAAATTCCGCTCCCGCAGCGCCATCTGGAAGGCCTGCATATACAGCCAGTCGCCGCCCAGGACACAGATCTGGTTGCCCCACAGTACGTTGGCCGAAGGCTTTCCGCGCCGGGTCTCCGCTTCGTCGATGACGTCGTCATGGACAAGTGTGGCGGCGTGGATCATCTCGACCACGGCGCCCAACCGAACGGCAGCGTCGGTGGTTTCTCCAAATAACCGGTTCACCAACAGCAACAGCATCGGACGCAGCCGCTTGCCGCCATTGGCCTGCAAATGCCGGGAGATCGCTGTCACCGCGTCAACCGAGGCGACCGACTCGAGGTGGATCTCCTGTTCGACACGGCTGAGTTCAGCGGCCACAAGTTCGCGAATCTCACGCGCCGTTAATGACGCTCCCAGGCGGCTGATTCCCATCGAATTGATCCAGTTTAACCGCTTGACTTCACTCATCGCAAACCTCTGGCCGGGCAAAGAGCACGGAAAAATTCCTGGTGGCCGCCTCGGCAACATCCTCCACCGCTTGTCCGCGGAGTTCCGCAAGCCGCCGCACGGTGTTCACAACAAAGGCTGGTTCGTTGCGTTTTCCACGATGGGGCACTGGGGCCAGATAGGGGGAGTCGGTCTCCACAAGCAGCCGATCGAGCGGTGTAAACTTCGCCGCGGCCTGGATATCAGTCGCCTTCGGGTAGGTGACGATGCCTGCGAAGGAAAGGTGAAAGCCCAACTCGAGGCAACGGTCCGCTTCCGCCACGCCACCCGTGAAGCAATGCATGACTCCCCCCTGGCGGCGGTCAAAGTGCCGTTCCAGGAGTGCGAACGTGTCGTCCCAGGCATCCCGCGTGTGGATAACGACCGGTTTGCCAGCCGCTGCCGCCAGCCGCAATTGGGCCTCAAACAGCTCCCGCTGCCGTTCCGGCGGCGAAAAGTTGTGAAAGTAGTCCAGCCCGATCTCGCCTAAGCCCACAACTTTTGGATGATCCAGTAGTGCTTCCAGTCGTTCTATTGTCGATTCGTCCGCCTTGATCGCATCATGTGGATGAACACCCACCGTGGCAAGCACCCGCTCATGGCGTTCCGCGATGCGAACCGCGCAGTCGAGCTCCGGGGGGCCATCGCCGGTACCGATGGTGAGCAGCCATGCGACACCGGCCGCCGACGCCCGCGCAATCACTTCCTCACGGTCGCCGGCGAACCGCTCATCGTCCAAATGGCAATGCGAGTCGACCAGCTTCACTTCAAACGCGCCCCAACCGGCACATCCTCGAGAAAGCCGGCCAGGACAGGGCTGCCGCCTTCGAGGGACGCGGCGACAATCATCCCTTGCGACTCGAGGCCCCGCAGCTTCCTGGGTTGCAGGTTGGCGACGATCACGACCTTCCGTCCCAGAACCTGCTCCGGGGCGTATGCCCCGGCAATACCGGCCACAATCGAGCGCGGCTTGTCTTCGCCGAGATCGACCTTCAAGTGGAGCAGCTTGTCGGACCCCTTCACGCGGTCGGCGGAAAGTACGAGGCCCACCCGCAAGTCCACCTTGCCGAAGTCGTCAATCGTGATGGTCTCGGCCAGGGGCGCGATGTCGGACCGGGGAGCGGCTGCCGGCGCCTTGCCCACCAGCGCGTCCTGCCGGGCCTTTTCCTGGGCTTCCAACTCGAACATCTTTTCGACGGCGGGTCCGGCCTCGATGCGCGGAAACACCGGCGAGCCTTCGCCGACTGCCTGCCCGCCGGCGAGTTGTCCCCACTCGAGCGAATCGAGCGTGACCGACTCCAGCGCCTCCGGCATCCCCAACTGCGCCCAGATCTTGGCTGTCGACTGTGGCAGCACGGGACCGAGCAGCGCCGTTGCGATCCGGATCACTTCGGCCGCGCTGTACAGAATGGTGTTCAGTTTTTCCTGTGCCTCCGGCGCTGCGTCCTTGATCAGCTTCCAGGGGGCGTATTGGACAATGGAACGGTCCAGCAGCGACAGCAGACTCCATAGCGCTTCGAGCGCCCGGGAAAACTGGAGAACTTCCATGCCGTCGCGGTACGCCGCAATGGCCTTCCGCGCTTCGCCGGCGATCTCGGGCGACCCCGCCGAAACCGGAACCTTGCCGTCCCGGTACTGCCGGATCATCGACAGTGTGCGCGCCACCAGGTTGCCCAACCCGTTGGCCAGGTCCGCGTTGTAGCGGGCGATCACCGCGTCGTAGGAGAAGTTTCCATCCTGCCCGAACACGACTTCGCGCAGCAGATAGTAACGCAACGGCTCCGCCCCAATTACTTCCAGAATCGGCAGCGGACGCACCAGGTTCCCCTTCGACTTACTCATCTTGTCGTTGTCGAAAAGGAGAAAGCCGTGCGCGAAGATGCGCTTGGGCAACGGCCAGCCCGCCGCCATCAGAAACGCCGGCCAGTAAATCGCGTGGAACCGCACGATTTCCTTGCCGATCAGATGGAGATCGGCCGGCCAGCGGTCCTCGCCCTCCACGGCGCTCATATAGGTGGTGAGCGCGTCGAACCAGACGTAGAAGACATGCTTGTCGTCGTCAGGTACCGGAATGCCCCACTTGATGGTGGTCCGCGAGATCGACAGATCGGTCAGCCCGCTTTTGACGAAGGAGATGACCTCATTGCGCCGCGATTCGGGCTGAACGAAGTCCGGCTGCTGTTCATAGAGGGCGAGCAGCCTCTCCTGAAACGCCGACAGTTTGAAGTAATAGTTCTCTTCCGTTACCGTCTCGGTGGGCCGTCCGCAATCGGGGCAGGGGTCTCCCGGTTTGGCGTCGTTCACGTACAGTTCGCACGAAACGCAGTACTGTCCCGTGTACGACCCCTTGTAGACGTACCCGTTGGCCAGGCAAGCCTGGAACAACTCCTTCACCTTCTTCTCATGCCGCGGATCGGTGGTGCGCATGAACCGGTCGATGCGGATCGACAGGCGGTCCCACGCGGTGGCGAACTCGCCCGCAATGAGGTCGGTAAACTCCTGCGGCGTCTTGTTGACCGCCTTGGCGGCTCGTTC
Source organism: Bryobacterales bacterium (assembly GCA_016789925.1). Taxonomy (GTDB): domain Bacteria; phylum Acidobacteriota; class Terriglobia; order Bryobacterales; family Bryobacteraceae; genus JADLDI01. The sequence continues at coordinate 5,714 of JAEUQD010000276.1, forward strand.
GATCTTCTGCCCGTGCTCGTCGGTACCCGTGGTGAGCACCACATCGTAGCCCTGCATGCGCTTCCACCGCGCCACCGTTTCAGCCACCATCGTCGTGTAGGTGTGGCCGATGTGCGGTGCGGCGTTCACGTAGTAAATAGGCGTGGTCAGGTAATATCGCTTCATTTGCTGATCGTCTGCAGGTAAATCGAGTTCGCTTCCGCAATAATCTGTTTCAAGGGAATACCCGATTCCCGTGCGAGTTGCCGGCAGTCTTCAAACTCCGGGGCGAAGTTGCCATTGGCGGCGACTTTCATCCTCACGGTCCCATGCCTTGTGGCGACGTTGGTGAATTTGCGCGGCTCCACGCGCCGTTCCGCCTCATACACACGGAGGCCGAGTGTCGATGTTTCGCGGAAAACGAGATTAGCCAGCATCTCGCGGTCGTGAGGTTGCGCAACTACGCGCAACAGCGTACCGGGTCTGTTCTTCTTCATCGTGACGGGCGAAAGCGTCACGTCGAGTGCACCCGCCTCCAGAAGCCTCTCCATCGCATACGCCAAGACCTCAGGGGTAGAGTCGTCGATGTTGGCTTCCAGGACGGCAACGGCCGTCGCTTCAGGCACGCGCTGGATTTCGCCGAGGATCACCCGCAGCACGTTGGAATGTTCCTTGAAATCCCGATCGCCGGCACCGTAGCCAATGGCTTTGATCCGCATCGGGGGCGGCGGGCCGAACTGATTGGCAAGAGCCGCTACGATGGCTGCGCCGGTGGGTGTGGTGAGCTCCATCTCCGGTCCCCGCGCATAGACGGGCCGATCTCTGAGCAGCAGCGCTGTCGCGGGCGTTGGAACCGGCAGGACACCGTGCTCGGTGTTGACCGTTCCCGACCCGGTGTTCACGGGCGAACAGGCTACCTGGTCAATTCCCAGCAAGTCCAGCGCGATCGCCGCGCCGCAGATGTCGGCAATCGAATCGACAGCGCCTACTTCGTGAAAGTGGACTTTCTCGATTGCCGATCCGTGAACCTGAGCTTCTGCTTCCGCCAGGGCTTGAAAGATCTTGCAGGATGTGGCCTTGGCCGCCGGCGACATCGCGGAGCCTTCGATCATGTCAACAATATGGTGGAGGTGCCGGTGCTTCTTGGGATCGCTGGTCACATCGACATGGAACTTGGTCGCCGCGATCCCTTTTCGTTTCGTCTTTTCGACCCGGTAGGAGGCCTCCGTACCGAGCGTCGAGAGCGCTGCGACCAGGGCGCCGGCGTCGGCGCCGGCGTCCAGCAGCGCGCCGACAGTCATATCACCCGCGATGCCTGCGAAGGCGTCAAAAAAGCAGAGTCTCATGTGCCTGTTGGGAACACCCGGAGCGGCAGTTCGCGCCGGACCCTTTATTATCGCAGCAATCCGCCGTGAGGATCAGCGGGATGGCATCTTTTCGCGGAACCAGTGCTTCACGGCTTCCCAGCGAGAGACTTCCACGGTGGAGGGCGCCGGCAAGGCCGGCATGAGGTCCTGTTCACCCTGGGTCGGCGCCGGAAGCGTGAACGGTACTTTGGAGAGCAGCTTCACCTGGTGACCGTTGAACTCGTACTCACGCTGGGTGAGAATGCCGTCCCGGCTCGCGGCATGGATGACGAATCGGGATCCCTGGGGAGTACGTTCGACGCGAGTGGGGTAGTACCCGCGCAGCCTACTTTCGCGGAAGGCCGTTTCGTAGCGATGGCGGCGGGTGTTCCAAACGAAGACGCGCACGCCGTCGAACTGATAGGTTTCCGGGGGAATGGCAATCGTTGTCCATAGCCAATGGTGGCGCGTTTGGCCCTGATCTTCGACCTGTCCCAGGGAGAAGAACGAAGTGATGCGATGGCCTTCGGCATACTGGGTCACCTCATCCGGCAGGGACAGCATGAGCATGCGAGAAAGAACCCAGCCGCTGCGGCCGTCCTTGAGGCGGACCAATGTCCAATCGTCCTTGAGGACTTCGGCCGGAGGCGGGGCGACCGGCCCCTTGACCTCCTTCTCATCGGATTCAGGAACGTAAGGTAGACGGGGAGTGACGATGCGTCCGATCAAGTCGGCCCCCTCGTCCTCGGGCAGTTGGTAGAAGCTGGGAGCCTGGCGATTGGCCTCTATATGAACGTTGAGCTTGTCGAAGGGGGTAACCCGACCCTGCGATGGGAGTTTTGCGGCCCGTTCGGCGGCGCGGCGAAGGCGCGCCATGCCCATCGGAGACAGCAACTGCCGGCTGTCGGTCCATCCTTCTTCGTCCTTTTCCGTGCGCACTTTGACGAAGCGGCGCCGCCGCTCCAGGATTTCAAGGCGGTCGCCGTGCTTCACCGTAGCAACCACGGCGGCGCGGACCGAGAGTTCCTGACGCAGATTGAGGGACATCGGCGCGACAAAGCCTTCCCCAACGGCTTGCGCGCGCGGTTTGCCACCGCCGCACCCGGCCATAATCAAGAGATGAGCAATCGCCAAGAGCCAGCGACTTTTTACTGTCCTCATTGCAGGAAACCTGTGCCGGCTCCCCTTGTCTGTGGGGATTGCGCGTCCCTGATCTGCCGGGACTGCGGCACACCGCTGGAATCCACCGACGAGTTGGGCATCGGTTAGGGTTCCGGTAAATACGTTCTGAGAAACGACAAGGTCCCGATCGGTACTAACTCGGCTCCTCTCGGCAGGCGCCAGACGCTGCCCGCGGCGCCCCAGGAGCACGATCCCTCCAACAAGATAATGATAGCGTCGCGATCGCACTGCCACGGGTGGCGAACTTGCCAGCGCTCGGTCACGAAGTAGGGGCACTCGACCAGCCTCTCTCCGCCGCCCGGTATTGGAACGGGAATGGTTTTGCCAGGGTGCGGACCAAGGTCAGCAACAGCGAGACCTTTGTCGAGGTGAAGCTCGCGGCCCCTGTTGTAGTCAAAGAGACGATAGGTGACGTCGGACCGCTGCTGAATCTCGCAGACGACCAGTCCCGCTCCGAGGGCGTGCACGGTGCCGGCGGGTGTCAGGAAGGTGTCGCCAGGATGAACCTCGCGCCATTGGAGGAGTCCTTCGATAGAACCATCCAAGGCTGCCTGGCGGACTACTTCCCGATCGACGGGCTGACAGAACCCAACGGCAATTTTCGCGCCGGGATCGGCACGAAGAACGTGCCACATCTCCGTTTTACCCGGTGAACCCGATTCGTGCACCCGAGCGTAGACATCATCGGGATGGACCTGAACCGACAAGGGCTGGCTGGTGAACAGGAACTTGATGAGGATCGCACCGGCGTCGAACCAGACCTCGCCGACGGGTTGGGCATATTGGCCGAAGAGCGGGCGGAGGTCGTTGGATCCCCAAACCCGCTCAACGAATTTCGGCTCAATCTCGAGGACGTTGCCCGTCATGCCGACTGAATGAAGCGGTCGATGCGGTCGAGGCCGCGCTCCAACTCGAACAACGATGTCGCATACGAGATTCGAACGTGTTCGTCGGTGCCGAACGCTTCGCCCGGAACAACCGCCACATGGGCTTCCTTCAGGAGGCGCTCCGAGAACTCGAGGGCGCTGCCGATTCCCAGCTTCTTCATCGCCGCGCTCAGGTTGGGGTAGGCGTAGAAAGCACCGTTCGGCGCCTGCACAGAGACGCCAGGAATCCTCCGCAACCGATCAACGACGAAGGTCCGGCGGCGCGTATATTCACCAAGCATTTCCTGGACGGAATGTTGGGGACCGCGGAGAGCTTCGATGGCGGCTTTCTGGGCGATCGACGTCGGGTTGGACGTCATGTGGCTTTGCAGCTTGACAATGCCCTCAATGACCGATTTCGGAGCCAGGCCGAAGCCGATTCGCCAGCCGGTCATCGCATATGTCTTCGACAACGACCCAGCCACGATCACCGTGTCTTTGGCTCCCTGTTCGGAAGCTACTGAATAGGGTTTCCCGTCGTAAAGGAAATGGCAATAGCATTCATCGGTGATCAGCCAGATTCCCTTGCGCGCGGTAATCGCGTAGATCTTGCGGAACTCCTCGTCATCCAGAACGGCGCCGGAAGGATTGGACGGAGAATTGACAATGACGACCTTGGTTTTCGGCGTAATGTGACGCTCGACCATCTCCGCCGTCAGCGCAAAGCCGGCCGCTTCGTCGGTGTTCACGAAGACGCACTTACCACCGGCGTAGTTGATTACGTCCTTATAGGTCACCCAGTAGGGAACGGGGACGATGACTTCATCACCCGGGTTCACCAATACCTGCATCAGGTTGAATATGACGTGCTTGCCGCCGACCGTGACGACACACTCGGCAGGCTGGTAGCGGGTTCCGAAGTCGGAAGCATGCCGTTCGCAGATGGCCTTTTTAAGATCAATCACGCCGTCAACGGCAGTGTACTTGGTGAAGTTCTCATCCAGGGCGCGCACGGCCGCGGCCTTGATGTTGTCGGGAGTCGGGAAGTCTGGTTCGCCCGCGCCGAAGTCGACGACGTCGACGCCTTCCCGTTTGAGCCGGCCGGCCTCGCTGGATACCTTGACTGTGGACGAAACGCTAATCGTACTTAAGCGGTCAGCCAGTTCTGAAGCATTCTGTGTCATGTTTGGTCTAACTCTACCTCTAAAGATTAATTAACTGCTCGCGCGCTCGCGCATCCGCGCCAAGACGCTGGCTGGGACAAGTTCCTTGATGTCGCCGCCAAGGCGGAAGACCTCCTTGACCAGCCGGGAACTGATGAAGGAGTAGGAATCGTTCGCCATCAGAAAAACCGTTTCGATTTCAGGGTTGAGGCGACGATTCATGTGAGTCATCTGAAGTTCGTACTCGTAGTCGGAAATGGCGCGGATGCCGCGTAAAACAACACGGGCGCCACGACGCTGCGCGTAGTGAACCAACAAGCCTTCGAAGCAGTCGACCTCGACATTCGGGAACCCGGCCGCGACATCACGGAGCATCTCCATGCGATCAGAAAGCGAGAACAACGGCTGCTTGCTATCGTTGCGCAGAATCGAGACGATGAGCCGGTCAAACAAACGGGATGAGCGCCGGATCAGATCCAGATGCCCATTCGTGATGGGATCAAACGAACCGGGGTAAATCGCAACGACACTTTGAGGCTGTTCGGCCACTGAACGCTGACCGTAGTGTACCAAAGCTGCCGCATCTCCACCGTTTTGCTTACGCGGAGCGGCTATTCGTGCCCGGTTGAGTCCCAGGTGCGATAGACCAGGTACTTTGGGTTTTCGTGGATAGGTGTTTGACCCGGCACCCGATGTGCCTGTTTCAAGACGACGTACTGAATCCCATAACTCCGTAAGCGCGGCAATTTCGACGCGTCGTAGATTTCGCCGCCTGCCTTCTGCCAGCGGTCCCACCACTGGTAGGCGAACTCGCGCAGCAGATTCACCTGTCCCCCGCCTTTCCAATCCACATATAGCGGCCGCAGTGCGTAAACGCGAAACAGGCCCGGATAGAGTTCGCGGCCCGCATCGGGAAACACGAACAGATCGTCCTTCTGCGTGTTGGCACGAGCCCAATCGGCCAGTTCGTAGACCTCAGGGTGATGCAGCGGCGGATAGTTCTGGACCTGCCCGACCTGCGGAATCAGGTAAAACGGCAGAAACAGCACGGCGGCCCAGGCGACAACGGAGTTCCAGCGGGCGGCAGCGGCGGCGCAACCGGCCAGCGCCACGGCAATCAGGAAACGCGTGAGCTGTTGCGGGTCGCGGACGTCAGGAAACACCAACTGCAGCACGTCGGCCTGTTGCGGGATACAAAACACCAGCGTCAGCCAGAGCAGCGCTTCCGCCCAACGCCGGTCGCGGGCAGCATACAGGCCGGCGGTCGTCGAGACGACAATCGCAACGACCGAGACCCAGAGTACGCCGCGAGCCGGCTGGAACTGCGGGATGAAGGCCCACTTCATCCCTTCGAGCAGGAACCACGAAGCGCCCACCGAGAGAATCCCGTAGAGGGGAAGGAAGAAGAAGAAGAGCTGAAGAGACTCCGGCATGCGGGCGCGGAGCCGGAAGAATCCGGCCAGGCAGACCAGCAGCAGGAACTGATAGTGGCGGATGAACTGCACGGGCCAGAGCGAAACCCAGTTGTAGGCGCCGCGCAGGCGCTGCATGGTTTCGAGCGTTGGGTCGATGGTGGTGAAGAAGCGTTGGGGTTCGCTTTCGCCCAACTGAAACCGCGAGACGACCCAGCCCAGCAGCAGGGCGGCGAGAATGGGGGGCCACGCGCGCCACTGCCTGCGCCAGACCGTGTGCAGGCTCAGCATCGCCAGGAACGGGACCGTCGTGGGCGGGTGGTAGAGATAGGCGACTCCGCAGGCCACTCCGGCAGCTACCCATCGGGCATGGGCCACCAGGCCGATAGCCAGCACGACAAGCGGAACGGAAAAACTGCGCGGGGTCGGTTCGTACTCGAAGGTGAGAATCGCCGGTCCGTTGACCGTCGCACCCAGCCCGAACACGGCGGTCAGGATCAACGCCAGCCGCCACGAAAGCCCCAGCGCACGGCCGATGAGAAACATCCCCCAAAGGCCCAAGCCACGATACAGGATCTGCTGAAGGTGGAGGCCGAACTGAAACGGCTGCCCCGTCAATCGTCGCAGCAGGAGCGCCGTCTCGTCGTAGATCGTGTAGGAAACGTGTGGCCGTGTGGCTACGGGATCCTGGCCCAACACCGTAGGGTCCCAGATCCGCTCCAGGATCGGAACGTAGATCTGGGTGTCAGCCTGCAGGAAGGTATGGCCGGGAAAAAAAAGAAAACCACCAATGGTGAGAAGGGCTAGGACGGCGACCAGGCCGGCCGTTTCGCGCGTCATTGCGCCGGCGTCTTCTCCAGTTGCTGCTTCGCCCACTTGCGCTCGGGGTTCAACTCCAGCGACCGGGCGATGGCTTTCCGCGCGTCGGCGTTGCGGCCCGCTTTTCTCAAGGCGACGCCCAGCCAGAGATGCGCTTCGGCATTCGCCGGGTCGAGTTGGACCGCCTTATTCAGGTCGTCGATCGCCAGATTCACGCCGCCCCCAAAGGCGGCCGGCAGGTAGTAATTGCCCACTCCGCGGCTCATCCACGCCTTAGAAGACTTGCCGTCCAGTTCAATCGCCTTGGCCACTTCCTCCATGGCGCACCGGCCGTATTTGAGTCCGGCCATGACATTGGCAGGAATGATCTGCCCGCACAGGGTCCCGAGAATCCGATGATATTCCGCGCTGCCAGGCTTGAGCTTGACGGCGCGCTGCCCTGCGCGGATACCCGCTTCCGCGGCGGCGCGTCCCAGGTTCTTGTCGCTCACTTCGATGGCCAACTGCGCCAGCAGGGAGTTGTGCAGAGCCGACTGGTACTGCGCCTTCGGATCGGTGGGCTGGTTGTCGGCCACCATCGTGGACTCGCCGGCGATCTTTTCGAGCTTGGGCCGATCCTGGGTATCCAGGGCGCGTTCGGCCGGGGTCCGCGCCAGAAACAGGAGCAGCAGCAAGACCCCGGTCATAGGGCCGCCACCTTCTTGCGGAACAGCAAATAATAGCTACCGAGGCAGATCAACAAGGCTCCATTCACAGCCACCACGAGAGGCGCTCCAAACCCTTCGACAAATTTTCCGCTCAGGAGGCTGCCAAAGGGCATGCCACCCCGGAAAGCCATATTGTAGACACTCATCACGCGTCCGCGCATCTCGTTGGACGTAATCTCCTGGACCAGGGAACTGATGAGAGCGAACGTGCTGATGAGCGCCGCGCTTCCCAGGAACAGGACGACGTAACTGAGCACCAGGTTGCGGGAGAAGGCAAAAACAATCACGCCCACGCCCAGCAGGATGAGGTTGATCAACGCGATCCGGCCCTTCTGCCGCCCTTTGTGGAACGACGCCACCATCAGGGCGCCGAGAATCGAACCCGCTCCGGCGACTTCCAGCAGTACGGTGTAGCCGTTGGGTCCCTGGCCGTAAATGTCGCGGGCGAAGACGGGCAGGAAAGTCATGAGGGGGATGCCCAGCATGGTCATCAGAAAAGCGATCACGATCAGCGAGGGCATCGCGGACTGGTTTCTGATAAACGAGAAGCCTTCCTTCATGCTCGAAAGCACCGACCCCTGCCCCGACTGGGGGCGGAACGACGTGCTGATCACCACCAGGGTCGCAATGACGGCCAGGTAGGAAAAGCCGTTCAGGTAGAAACACCAGGCGGGACCCAACCGGGTGAGTGCGAGCAACCCGAGCGCCGGACCGATCATCCGGGCGAGATTGAACTGGATCGAGTTCAAAGCGATGGCCGACGGCACGTCCTCCTTGGCGACCAGCGAAGGGATCAGCGCCTGGTAGGCCGGTCCGCCAAAGGCTTGGGCGGTACCGACAATAAACGACAACGTGAGAATCTGCCAAACATGGACCACGCCGAACTGAAAAAGCAGCGCCAGCACCAGCGCGCACGTCATCTGCACAATCTGCGAGCCAATCAGCACATGACGGCGGTCGATACGGTCCGCCACCACACCCCCGGCGAGCGTAAACATGAAGATCGGGATTTGGCCTAGAAACGCGTCCAGCCCGAGATAGTAGGGGTTCCCGGAGATCTCCAGCACAATCCAGTTCTGCGCCTGCGTCTGCATCCAGGTACCGATCGTAGACACACAGGCGCCAATCCACAGTATGCGGAAATCCCGAGAGTGGAACGGTTTGAAAGTATCGCGCTTCAAAAGGCTACGGCAGCGGGTGGGGACGCGTGATCAGGTGAAGGATATTCCCGTCCAGATCGGCGAAGAAGAGCAGGCGGTTACCCTGGATGTTGAGGGGTTCAGTGAAAAAATGGACCCCGCGGCGCTTCAGTTCTTCGTGAGCGGCATCGAAGTCGTCCACATCAATGGCCATGTGGCGAATGCCCGGATCTTTCATTTTTTCGGGCTTCCGCTCCCCCTCCGAAGGGATGATCTCGATCATGGTCCCGTTGGCCGCGCGAATAAAATAGTTGCCGTCATAGGTATGATTGATACGAAAGCCCAAAACGTCAACGTACCATTCAGCGAGTTGCCGGGGATTCGGCGAGGCGATAGCCGTGTGTTCGAGACCTTTGAACATAAACCGGATTCTATCATGGGCCATATTTTTGCGATTTTTTAACGAACTGAAGAAGGGGGCGCTACGTCGAGGCGCTATATGCATTTTTGGACACGTTTTAGTTTGCCGGTCCTGGCCGTTTTTGTGGCCTCCGCCCAAACCCAGAACTCGAACACCATCGAGGGTGGCGGATTCTCGGCACAAGTGAGCTATTGGTTAACCTCATCAGAGCCGCTCCTGCGCGGCGGAAAGCAGAACCCAGCCCCGACAGGCCAATCTCCCAACTTTGACCTTCCCGGGAAGGGGAAGGCCGCCCTCGCGGCGATGGTGAGCCTTCCGGCCGGCAAAGAGAACACGCTGCGCATCTCGGCGTTTCGCGCCCAGGGCACGGGAAACACAACGGCCACGGAAAACCTGGCGCTCTTCTCCACCGGCTACAACACAGGCGACTACCTCGCCGCCGCCTACAAGATCGAGAACGTCAAAGTATCGTGGGACTATCTTTCCTACACCTACGCCGCTTCGGGCCTGCGTGTCAAGACGCTGTGGGAAGCTCAGTTCACCGCGGTCCACAGCCGCGTGGACGCACCGTTCAAGGAGATTGTCACCGACTCGTCCGGCGCCAGCAATTTCAACATCGCGGAAGGCACGAAGAACGTCATTTTGCCGTCGTTCGGTTTAGGTCTGGAACAGGCGCCGTCCAAAGCATTCCGCTGGGAAGCCCGCGCCAGCGGATTCGCCATTCCCGGCCGTTCGTATGTCTGGAACGCCGAAGCGGCGGCAGTGGTGCGGATGGGTAAGTTTGAACTGTTGGGAGGTGGCCGCGCCTTCTCGGTGAAGACCTCGGTCAAGGACGACGCCTACTACAAGCAGACGCTCTATGGTCCCTACGTCGGGCTGCGCTTCTACCCGTAACGCTTACGGAAGCCGGCGAATCTTGATATTCCGGAACCACGCCTCGTCGTTGTGGTTCTGGAGGGCGACCGGAGTGGCGCGTTTAGGCTGTTTCGCCAGCAGATCGTAAATCGGCGAATGGTCCGTCCAGCGGCGGGCCACCCTCGCCTTGATGGCCGCATCGGCGAGATCGCCTTCCAGCACCTTTTCCCCGTTCAGCCAGTGCTCGATGCGCTGACCGCGAACCACGATGCGAGCCTGGTTGAACTCGCCCACCGGCCGCGCATTGGGCTTCACTGGGGCGATCATGTCGTAGAGCGAGCCTGCCTGATAGTAGCTCCCCCGCTTCGCATCCTGATGTCCTGAATCGTCGATCACCTGGTATTCGAAGCCCACAATGTACTCCTGCGTGGCTTCGGCGCGAGGTGTGGCGCGCGTGCGGATGGCGTCGATGGCGAGGTCTTCAAACCGCTTGAACTCTTTATTCCGGCGCTCATTGAGATAAAACCGGTCCTGGATCCGGTACTTCACGCCCGAGTTGCCTCCGGGCGCGATGCGCCACTCAAACGACAACTCGAAGTTCTCAAACGTCGCCGTCGTGAGCAGATCGTCCCGGCGTTGTGGACGGCGTTTGGACTTCAGGCAGCCGTCTTCTATCGACCAGGAATCCGAGGGCGGATTCTTGGCGGCGAGATTCTCCCATCCCTGGAACGTCTTGCCATCAAAGAGCAGTTGCCAGCCGGCGGCTTTTTCTTCCGGCGACAGGGTATTGAGGGCGAAAGCCAGCAGCAGGATCGCGGGTGGATTCATGACCTTCCAGTATGATAGCGTGGCAAGTACTGGAGGCCACCACATGAAGATGAACCGGCGATACTTTCTGGGCACAACCGCCCTGACGCTGAATGCCTGGCCCTACGCGGCGTTCGCGGGGACGAAAAAATCCGCCTCCGACCGGGTTTTGCTTGGTCCGCGGAAGATCGAACTCAGCCGCCTGGCGATGGGCACCGGGACCAATGGCGGTGGTGGCAGTTCGAACCAGACCAAGCAAATGGGCGTGCAGGGCATGGCTGATCTCTTTAAGGCGGCTTATGACCAAGGCGTCACTTTCTGGGACGCCGCCGACCAATATGGCACGCACCCTCATCTGAAGGCGGGCCTGAAGGCGGTGCCGCGCGAGAAGGTAACCATCCTCTCCAAGACCCATGCATCGACCGCCGAGGAGATGAAGGCCGATCTCGACCGATTCCGGCGCGAACTGAACACCGACTACCTCGACATTCTTCTGCTGCACTGCATGCTGGACGGCAACTGGAACGAGCGCAAGCGGGGCGCCATGGATGTCATCAGCGAGGCGCAGGAAAAGGGCATAGTCCGGACCAAAGGCGTGAGCTGCCATACGCTGGAATCGCTGAAGACCGCGGCCAAGGAGTCCTGGGTTGAGGTGGACCTGGCCCGGATCAATCCGGCCGGCGTGGCCATGGATGCCGATCCCGCAACCGTGATCGGAGTGCTGCGCGAGATGAAAGCGCAGGGCAAGGGCATCATCGGAATGAAGATTCTCGGCGCGGGCAAATTGCGAGACAAAGCCGACGAAGCCTTGCAATTCGCCCTATCCCTGGACTGCGTGGACTGCTTTACGATCGGTTCCGAGAGCCAGGCCGAGATGCTGGACCTGGTGAAGAAGATTCCCGCCGCAAGCGTGCGGGGCTGATCAGAGAACGAACGAGGACAAAGGAGCGAGGGATGAAGCGATCTGTGTGCGCACTGGCGCTGGCGGCGCTGGTAGGATGTTCAACCGTGCAGGAAACGCCGAAGAAGGCTGAGGAGAAATTTCCAACGCCGGCGGTTCCGGGCTATCAGGACATGGCGATTCCGGCGGATAATCCGCTCTCGGCGGCCAAGGTCGAGTTGGGTAAGAAGCTCTACTACGACAAGCGGCTCAGCGGCGATGGCAGCCGCGCCTGCTATTCCTGCCACGTGAAGGAAAAAGGCCTCACTGACGGGTTGCCCGTGGCCATCGGCGCCTATGAAGCCAAACTGACCCGCTCGTCGCCCACCATGTGGAATGTCGGCTACTACCCCGCCCTTTACTGGGACGGCCGCAGCCCGGCGCTGGAAAAGCAGGTGATCGGCGCATGGAGTGGCGGGAACATGGGCGCGACTGGTAAAGACGGACGCCCGAGTGTCGACGACGTTGTTGCCAAGCTCAACACCATCGAAGGCTATAAGAAAGAGTTCGAAGCCGTATTCGGTCCCGGACCGATCACCAAGGAAAACGCAGCCAAAGCGCTCGCGTCGTTCATGCGCACCATCGTCAGCACGGAGTCGAAGTGGATCAAGTTCAAAGGTGGCGATGAAAGCGCCCTCAGCGAGGAAGCCAAGCGTGGTTGGAAGATCTTCTCCGAAAAGGCGAAGTGCACCAATTGCCACGACGGCATCCTGCTCAGCGACATGCAGTTCCACAATGTCGGTATCGGTATGGATGCCCCCAAGCCGGATGTCGGCCGGTTCACGGTCACCAAGGACGAGAAGGACACCGGCGCTTTCAAGACGCCCACCCTGCTGGACATCTCCAAGAGTGCGCCTTACTTCCATAACGGCAGCGTGGCCACCCTGGAAGAAGCTGTCGATCTGATGGCCAACGGCGGGAAGAAGAACAAGCACTTGGATGTCACGAACCTGAAGGCGGTGAAACTGTCCAAGCCGGAGAAGGCGGACCTGTTGGCGTTCCTGCGGTCGTTGGACGTCGAGTACACAATCACCGAGCCCACGCTTCCGTAGGGGCCGTTTCGTTTCGCAGAATGTTTTTCGGTTGAGCAGACAAGGCCCGGGAT
>JAEUQD010000434.1 GCA_016789925.1 Bryobacterales bacterium
CTTTCGAGGGCAGGTAAGGTCCCCAGCCTTCGCCCCAATAGCCGACCGTCGAGATGTCGATGCTGTCGAGATAGGGGTGGCCGTCGTAGCGGCGGCCAAAGGCGCGGATGAGAGCGCCCCAGTGCTGGAGGTAGAGTGGATCGTCGGCGTCGGGCGACCAGATATCGCCATCCTTGTCCTCGGGTTTGTTGGCGCGGCGTGCGCCGGATTTCTGATACCACTCAGGCATCTGCCGCGTGGCTCCGCCGTAGGGCATCAGGCGGAGCATCAGTTGCTGTCCGCGGCGGCGCGCTTCGGCCAAGGCATTATCGACGATCTCCCATTTCGGTTTGCCCTGCTCGGGCTCGATCTGGAACCAGTACCAGCGGATGTAGGCGACCGAAGCCTGGGGAACGTCGGCGCGCTCGGCCTGATCGCCGTCGTTGAGCGTCAACTTCTCCCAACGTTCGCCGGTGTGGAAATCCTGCTGGCGGAAGCGCTGAAACGATTGCAGCCCCATGCCGGGGTTGACCAGAACGTCGTCGATGGGCTTGGGCCGGACGACGACGCGCCCTGACTGAGCCACGAGTGGAAGTACCAGAAAAAATAATCCGATAATCCGCTTCATACGGGTAATTCTAGCGCGCGACCGCCCAGTGGTGGAACAATAGAAGCGGAGTGGCGTATGGAACTCATTCCGACACAAGACGAAGTCATTGAATTACTGCGCGAAACCGGAGCGCTGCGCGACGGTTTCTTTCAATTTCCGGACGGCATGTATACCAACCAGTACCTGCAAATGGCGCTGGCTTTCCGGAACTACCAATACATGAAGATCCTGAGCGTCGCTCTCAGCCGGAAGGTGCGGGCCAACCCGGAGATCCGGGCGATCATCCCGCAGTTGTCGATTGTGACGCCAGCCGTGGGGGGCCTGCCTGTTGCCTACGGCGTGTGCGAAGCGCTGCGGGCGAAGGCGGTTTACTGGGCCGAGCGCGACAACGAAGACGAGCCATTGCGTTACCGGCCGTTCATGGGGAACCAACCGGGCGAGAAAGTGTTGCTGGTGGACGATATCCTGCGTTCGGGGCGGAAACTGACCGAACTGCGGAGGCTCGTGGAATCGAACGGTGGCGAGGTGGTGGGACTGGCTGTCGTCGTCTACCAGCCGAACACGGAAACGCTCAGCTTCCCCGATTTGCCGTTCTATTTTCTGGCGAAGTTGGATTCGTTGTTCAAGACCGCCGATGACACGTGGCCGGGGATCAAGCCCGGTATGGAGCCCACACGCGTATGGCAGGCGTAGCAGCAGCGCTGCTCCTGGTTGGGGCGGCGGTGCTGGCGGCGGCTCCCAAGCCCGATTTCCGGGCAGGAGTGGCGAAGTTGGAGATCACGCCGAAAGAACCGGTCTGGATGTCGGGCTACGCGGCGCGGACCAAGCCCTCTGACGGCGCGCTACACCCGCTGTGGGCCAAGGCGCTCGCGCTCGAAGACCGCAAGGGCTACCGGGTGGTGATCATCACGACAGACTTGATCGGGTTACCGCGCGTGATCACCGACGAAGTGTCGGCTCGGCTGGAAAAGGAGCACTCGCTGCGCCGAGCGCAGATCTTGTTTAACGCCTCGCATACCCATACGGGTCCGGTGGTGCGGCCGAACCTGATGACGATGTACTTCCTCGACGCCACGCAGAAGCAGCGAGTGGAAGACTATGCGCGGAAGTTGACCGACGATCTGTTTCAGGTGGCCGCTGCGTCGCTGGGCGATTTGAGCGCGGCACGAGTGCGCTGGGGCGAAGGGACCGCGGGGTTTGGAGCGAACCGGCGCACGCCGCGGGGTCCGGTGGATCACGCGGTGCCGGTGGTGGAGGTGACCGGCCTGGATGGCAAGCGCCGGGCGATCCTCTTCGGTTATGCCTGCCACAATACGACGCACGTGGCCGAAGACGTGAAGCTGAGCGGCGACTACGCCGGGTTTGCGCAGATCGAGGTGGAGAAGCGTTTTCCCGGCGCGACGGCGCTTTTTGTGGCGTTGTGCGGAGGCGACCAGAATCCGAAGCCACGCGGCAAGAATGAATATGCGCAGGAGCATGGCGTGACACTGGCGGAGGCGGTGGGCAAAGTGCTGGAGGGGCAGATGGTGGAGGCGGAGGCGCCGCTGAAATCGGCCTACCGGACGATTGATCTGGCGTTTGCGCTGCACACGCGCGAGCAGTTCGAGCAGGAGGCGAAGTCGGAAGACCGGTTCAAGGCATCGCGAGCGCGGGAGATGCTGGCCGCCTACGACGCCGGGCGGCCCGTGCGGTCGACGCCCTATCCGATTCAGGCGATCCGGTTCGGCAAGCAGTTCACTTTGTTAGCGTTAGGCGGGGAAGTTGTCGTGGATTATTCGCACCGCGTGAAGCGTCACTTTAACTCGGAGAAGATGATCGTGGCGGGCTATTCCAACGATGTCATGTGCTACATCCCGTCGTACCGCATTCTGAAGGAAGGCGGTTACGAGGGGCTGACCAGCATGATCTACTATGGCCAGCCGGGTCCGTTCGCCGAGGATGTCGAAGACCGGATCTGGGAAGCGCTTCGCGGCGTGCTGAAGCGCGTGGGAGCGAAGGAATAGCCTTTACTTTAAGGCATCACGCGAACCCATAGACGTGTGGTGGCACCCTCTCGGTGCACGGTGACGATGTAGTCGCCCGGTTTGGCGTAGGCGTGCTTGAGGACGGCGTAACCGTCCTTAGCGAGTTTGACGACGTTGCCGTCGGAGCGCGAGGAGGCTCGGGAACCGTCGCCGAAGTCCCAGGATTCCTCACCTCGTGTTGTGCCGAAGGTTCGAACCTTAAACGTAAGCTCCTGCTTGGGTTTAATGTCGAGCGACGGCCAGTAGACTGCGTGGATGGTCACCGGGTCGGCGTCGGGGTTTCCTTTCACCAAGACATTGACGGTAGCGAAGTCGTACGCCACCTCGCCACTGTTCGAATACACTTTCAGTATCTCGCTGTAAGTGCCAGGTTTGTCATAGATCTTCTCCATGCGGACGCCGGGCTTGCCGTTCCATTCGTAGCGGGCTGCGCCGATGGATTGGGATCCGTCGAGCACCACGCTTTCGGC
>JAEUQD010000448.1 GCA_016789925.1 Bryobacterales bacterium
GCGGCTCAAGCTGCGTCTCCCGACACGCTGGAACACTTCGAGAAGAAGGTACGCCCCATTCTCGTGAAACGGTGTCAGGGATGTCACGGCGCGGCGCGGCAGTTCGGCGGATTGCGCCTGGACCGGCACGACGACGTGAAGCGCGTCGAAGCGCGCCTGGTCGATGCCGTGAAGCGTACGGGAACATTGAAGATGCCACCGGAGGCAGCGTTGCCCGCCTCCGAGGTGAGCGACATCGAGCGCTGGGTAACTTCGGGTACGCCCTGGCCTCAAACCGAAAACAAAGCCGCCGCTCGCGCGCATTGGGCTTTCGAAAAGGTGCGGCCCGTCGACGTCCCGGTTGTCCCGAATACGACGCACCCGGTTGACCGGTTCCTGCGATTGCGGCTCTTCAGCGAGGGCATCTTCCCTGCCCCGATGGCCGACCGCGCAACGTTGGCCCGCCGCTTGAGCTTTGTCCTCACCGGACTGCCGCCCACCCTGGAAGAGGTGGACCAGTTCCTCCGGGACCGCACCCCCGGAGCCTATGAACACATGGCGGACCGGCTTCTGCAGTCGCCGCACTATGGCGAGCGCTGGGCCCGGCACTGGATGGACGTCGTTCGGTTTGGAGAAACGCTGGGATACGAGTGGAATTACGAGGTGCTCGGAGCATGGCGCTACCGCGACTACCTCATTCGCGCCTTTAACGCCGATGTCGGTTACAACCAGTTCGTCCGCGAACACATCGCGGGTGACCTGCTGGATAAGCCGCGAGTGAATACGGAACTCCAGATCAACGAGTCGGCGATCGGCACAGCCTTCTTCCGCCTCGGTGAGGCGGGCCACGACGATTGCGTCGAGTTTCGCGAAATCTGCCTGGACCAGGTGGACAATCAGATCGACACTCTCGGGAAAGCCTTCCAGGGGTTGACGATTGCCTGCGCCCGCTGCCACGACCACAAGGTGGATCCGATTCCCACGGCCGACTACTATGCCGTCCAGGGCGTGCTGCTCAGTTCGCGGCCTGTCACTCACACCCTGGATCGTCCGGAACGCTTCGCGCCCGCCCTGCACACCCTGGCCCAGTTGAAGGAGAAGCTCCGTACGGAACTGGCCGATTTGTGGCTGAGCGAGGCTGCCTCGCACAAGTTCACGGCCCCTTCCGAAGCCGCGTGGGACTCCCCCCTTCGCGCGCTCCCCAACACCGGCAACTGGAACGACACCGTAGCTGAATTCCGGCGCGAGGCGCTGGCCCGCCGCACCTGGAATTCTGAACGGTTCTCGTTGCTCGACAACTGGTCCGGAACCGTCGCGGAATCGGCGGCCGGCGAGTTCGCCATCGCACCCGAAGGCGACCGCGCCATCAGCGGAGTGTATCCGCGAGGCTGGTTCACGCACCTGCTCTCGCAGAAGCGGAACGGCAGCCTTCGATCCGGTCTGCTGCCTCGCCGCAAGTTTATCTCGTTCGAACTCATGGGCGGCAAGTTAGGCGCGGTGCGCACCATTATCGATAACGGCCAGATCGGCGAGGTCTACCAGACCATCGACAAGCCTCAACTCAGTTGGCTGCGTTTGTCCGGGCAGGACAAAGTGACCAACCAGCCGGTATATCTCGAGTTGCTCACCAAGCACGACAACCCGCGCTATCCCGACCGCCCCGGGCGCCTGAAGAAGGAAGAAGTAGCGCTGCTCGATCAGCCGCGGTCGTTCATCGGGTTGCGCCGCGCCTACCTGCACGATGCCGAGGAGACCCCGAAGCCGGAACTCGACTGGCTCGAACGGCTGTACACCGGCGAACGTCCGCCCGACCTCAACGCCCTTGCCGGACAGGCGATCGAGGCCTGGCGTGACCGCAAGGCGACCGATGCGGACGTCCAGTGGATCAACTGGCTCCTCGACCAGGGAATTTTGAGTAACTGCAAGGATTCGACGCCGGGGGTTGCTGAACTGATCGCGCAGTATCGTCAGGCCGAAGCCGCGCTGCCCGAGCCGGTCACAATTAGCGGATTGGGCGACGATGGCGGCGGATTCGATGTTCCTGTGCTGCCGTACGGCGACTGGAAGAATCCCGGCCCTAAGACTCCGCGCGGCTACCTGAAGCTGGTGTCGGACGGCGCTGTCGAGACCCCTGGCAGCGGACGCCGCGAGTTGGCGGAAGCGATGGCGAGCGCGAACAACCCGCTTACCGCGCGCGTGATGGTGAACCGCATCTGGCACCACGTTTTCGGCCAGGGACTTGTCACGACGCCGGACAATTTCGGCAAGCTGGCCGAGCCCCCTTCGCATCCCGAACTGCTCGACTGGCTGGCCGGAGAGTTCGTCCGCAACAACTGGAGCGTGAAGCACATCGTTCGCCTGCTGGTGACCTCGCAAGCCTTCCAGCAATCGAGCCAATCCAGCGCACGTTCCCGCGAATTGGACCCGCGCAACCGCCTGCTCCAGCACTATCCCTTGCGCCGCCTGGATGCCGAATCCATTCGCGACGCCATGCTCACGGTGAGTGGCCGCCTCGATCCCATGCTCTATGGCGAGAGTATTCATCCTTACCGCGAAAAGCCGCAGGACTACCGAAGGCTGTTTTCCGGCCCCCTGGACGGCGCGGGCCGCCGCAGCATCTATCTCAAGGTCACTCGGATGGAAGGCACGCGATTCCTCGAAACATTCGACTATCCGCCGCCCCTGGTGGCCCGCGGCGCACGCGACGTCACCAATGTGCCCGCGCAGGCGCTCGCTCTGCTCAACGATCCGTTCGTGCTCAACCAGGCCACGAGTTGGGCCGATCGACTGCTCAAGCGCGAGAAAGACACAATCGATGCCCGTCTCGACCGCATGTTCCTCGATGCCCTGTCACGCCACGCCACGGGTCCGGAGCGCGAACGCTTCCGCGCTTTCGTATTCAAACTAGCCGACGAGTCGACCATTCTCAAGGACGACATCCTCCGCGCCCGCGACCTCTGGAAAGACGTTGCACACGCCTTCTTCAATCTGAAAGAATTTCTCTACCTGCCATGACGCGCCGCCAATTGCTCGCCCGTGTTTCCATGGGGTTCCCCGGGCTGGCTCTGTCTTCGCTCCTCGGTGCGCCGCCACACCGCGCGGGTAAGGCGAAGAATGTCCTTTTCCTCTTTATGCCCGGCGGCGTGTCGCACATGGACACGTTCGACCCGAAGCCGAAGCTCAAGCAGGTCAGCGGCGAACTGTCGGGCCAGGGCAAACGCAAGTGGCATGGCTCGCCATGGACTTTCAAACAGTACGGACAAGCGGGCCTCTGGGTGAGCGAGTTATTCCCGCACATCACCGAAGTGGTCGACGAACTGGCCGTCATCCGCAGCATGGTCTCGGAGTTCCCGCTGCACGCCCGCGGCAACGTCTTCCTCCACACGGGGCGGAACATCGGCGGGTTCCCCTCGCTCGGTTCGTGGATCACCTACGGGCTCGGCACTGAGAATCGCAATCTGCCCGGCTACGTCCTCCTACGGGACGAGTACGTCCCGCCCGGCGGTCTCGAAAACTTCTCGAACGGGTTCCTTCCGGCCACCCATCAGGCGACGCACTTGAAAGGCGACGACCCGCCGGTGGACAATATCGTTCCCGCCGACCCGGCCACGCGCCAGCAGACCAAGCTCGAAAC
>JAEUQD010000549.1 GCA_016789925.1 Bryobacterales bacterium
TCGACCTGCCCTCCGGCAATCAGCGGGAGCGCGCCATTCAATACGTCTACAACCGCTACGGGCATTTAGGCGCGGCCATGACCGCCAACGTGATCACCTATCGCGGCCGTTCCGCCGCCCGTGAAATGGGTAAAGTGCTGGGCTTTGACGAAGAGATTTGCGCCAAACTCTCCGCGGTGGCCCCATCGTGGGGGTGGAAAGAGGCGGGCGACTCACCCCAGGAGCGCTTCCGCAAAGCCGGTTTCGACCTCGCCGACCCGCGCTACCGCCACTTTCTTCGTCTCTATGAGGCCGCGCAGGATTTGCCCCGCCACCTCGGCCAGCACTCGGGCGGCATGGTGATTTGCCAGGGCCAGTTGGATCGCGTGGTTCCGCTCGAACCGGCCTCCATGCCCGGCCGCGTCGTCGTGCAGTGGGATAAGGAAGATTGCGCCGACCTCGGCCTGATCAAGGTCGACCTGCTGGGCCTTGGGATGATGGCCGCCCTCGAAGATTCCATTCAGCTCATCCGCGATGCCTATCAGGAAGAAGTCGATCTGGCCCACCTGCCGCAAGACGATCCACGCGTCTACGAAGCCCTCCAGTCGGCCGATACTATCGGCATGTTTCAGGTGGAATCGCGCGCCCAGATGTCGTCGCTGCCACGCGTGCAACCGCGCAAGTTCTACGACATTGTTGTCCAGGTGGCGCTTATCCGCCCAGGACCCATCGTCGGCAAAATGGTCCACCCCTATTTGCGCCGACGCCAGGGGCGCGAACCCGCCGAGTGTCTCCACCCCTGGCTGGAACCCGTGCTGCGCCGCACCCTGGGCGTCCCCCTCTTCCAGGAGCAATTGCTCCGCATGGCCATGATCGTCGCCAACTTCACCGGCGGCGAGGCGGAAGAACTCCGCCGCGCCATGGGCTTCAAGCGCTCGGAAAAGCGGATGCAGGAGATTGAAATCAAGCTTCGGGCCGGGATGACCAAAAACGGCATTATCGGAGAAACTCAGGAAAAAATCGTCCACTCCATCATTTCCTTCGCCCTCTACGGTTTTCCCGAGTCCCACGCCGCCAGTTTCGCCCTGCTCGCCTATGCCAGCGCCTGGCTCAAGGTGAACTATCACGCCGTCTTCACTGCCGCCCTGCTCAACAACCAGCCCATGGGCTTCTATCATCCGGCCACGCTCGTCAAGGACGCTCAGCGCCACGGCGTTCGCGTCCTGCCCGTCGATGTCTCCACCTCCGAGTGGTTGTGTACCGTCCTCCCGGGTAAACAAGACCCCACCTTACGCCTGGGCTTGCGTTACGTGCGGTCGTTGCGCGAGTCTTCCGGCCGCGCGATTGTCGCCCGCCGCCCTTTTTCCTCGATCGACGATTTGTGCCGCCGCTGCCCCGAACTCAACAAGGAAGAGGTGCGCCGGCTCGCCGAAATCGGCGCTTTCAATTCTCTGGAATCACCCTTAAACCGCCGCGCGGCGCTCTGGGAAGGCGAACGTGCCATCCGCCCCGTGGGTCCCCTTTTTGAAGATCCGCAACAGGCCGGCCACTCGCCGCTCGCAACGATGTCTCCCGTTGAAAGGCTCGCCGCCGATTTCTCAGGGACTGGCCTGACCATCGGCCGCCACCCGATGTCCTATCACCGTCCCCATCTGTCGCCCGATGTCCTCTCCGCGGCACACCTCCCGCACATTCCTTCCAATCGTATCGTCAAGATCGCCGGCATCGTCATCGTCCGCCAGCGTCCCGGTACCGCCAAAGGGTTTGTCTTTCTTTCCCTGGAAGATGAAACAGGGATTTCCAACATCATCCTCGAACCCGCCTTTTTCGAAGAGCACCGCTTCACCATCACCCAGAACGCCTGCCTGCTGTTTGAAGGGGTGCTGCAAAACCAGGACGGTGTGCGCTCGGTCAAGGCGCGGCGCGTGGAAGCCCTCCCCGCGGTGGCCGCCACACAATCCCACGATTTTCATTGAAACCCAAACACCCCGCGTGCGGTATATTTATTCATAGGAGTGAATAATTAGTCAGATGAGCATTCGTGCCGGCATTGTCGGCTTCCGCGGCTATTCGGGCGCTGAATTGATCCAGATCCT
>JAEUQD010000567.1 GCA_016789925.1 Bryobacterales bacterium
CTTCAGTTACTCGACAATCTCAACCGCCTCGATCTTGAGAACAATCCCGCTAACTCGGAACTCTCCGCCCGCATCAACGCCTACGAACTCGCCTACCGCATGCAGTCCAGCGCGCCCGAAGCCGTCGACGTCGACAGGGAGTCCTCAGCCACCAAGAAGCTCTACGGCCTCGATAATCCCATTACCGGCCGGTTCGGACGCCAGTGCCTCATTGCCCGGCGTCTGGCGGAACGCGGTGTCCGCTTCATTCAGCTCTATCACGGCGGCCTCGGTAACCAGAACACCGACACCTGGGACGCCCACGGCAACGTTCGCGAGAACCACACCCAGCACGCCGCCGAAGTAGACGGCCCCATCGCCGCGCTCCTCACGGACCTCAAGGGCCGCGGCCTCCTCGACGATACGCTCGTTGTCTTTCAAAGCGAGTTCGGCCGCATGCCCATTTCCCAGCGGGGCCTCGGCCGCGACCACAATCCCGGAGCGCAGTCCATTTGGATGGCCGGCGCACGCATCAAGGGTGGCCAGGCGATTGGCGCATCCGACGAGTTCGGCTACAAGGCCGAAGAGCAAGTGGTGACCGTCCACGACTTACACGCCACCATCCTGCACTTACTTGGCATGGATCACACACGGCTCACCTTCGCCTATCAGGGACGCCAGATGCGCCTGACCGATGTCTACGGCGAACCGGTCCCCCAAATCGTCAAGGCTTAGCCGTGGCCGCGCCCACCTTCGGTTGAATCCGCGTCTTCTCTAACGACTCCTGTAGCCGTCGCAGCGCCTCCTGGGCCGAGTCGGACGACTTCAGCCACTGCTGATGCTCGCCCATCAACTGCTCATGCACCGCCGAGACAAACTGGTGCACCGGTTCCGCCTGGCCTTGCGCCGCCGCCAACCGCACATCGTCGAGCCGCTCCCTGATCTTGTCGAGAGCGTCCTGCGACTGACGGTAGCTTTCCGCGTTCTGTTGATACCGAAACACCGTCTCACGGGCCGAAATAAAGCTCGTTAGCGCACTGGTGATCGCGCTGATTCCCGCCAGGGCGATCCAGGCCGGGTGAACGCTCGACAGCGCTCCCGCCAGCGTCGTCGCCAGCATCGACGCCGCCACGCCCCCCGCCGACAGAAATGCCAGACGCCGCGCCGACACCGCATTACTCTTCCTCCGGTTCCGGTAGAAGTTAGTCTGCAACTCGAGTTGGTAGCGCCGGAAGAACTCCAACCGCAGGAGTAACAGTTCCGGATTCGGAGATACCAGGAACAAACGTTCAAAATAGTCTCGCCGCGCTGCCTCCGCCTCCGCCCGCCGGCCGTACCATTCCTCCAACAGCTTCGCGTTGCGCGCCACGGTGACAAACATTGTGGCTACGGCCGCTGTCAAAGCGCCCAGAACGGTCACCGTGACGATGGCCGGCTTCGAAAACTCATCCGAGAGACGCAGCGTCCCGATCATCAGCAACAAGGCGCTCCACACCGACGTCAGTAGCACCAGCCAGTTGGCCCGGTTGGCGGCTCGGCGGAAATCGGCCTGCGCCGCCATAGCCTCGCCATTCTTGGCTTCAAACCGTTCCGCCAGCGTCGCAATATTGGAGTGCCGAAGCAGGTCCGCCAGGCTGCGAGCCTGCGCCTCCACTTGACCGGGCAATTGCGAGGGTTTGAAGAGATAGTCGGTCGCGGGCTGTTCGCCGATCGCATCACGGGCGTTTTGGACAACTCGTTCCAGGTCCATGGCGGGTTATTATACCAGTGGTTTGCCATGCACCCCGCCAATTCAGAACAAATCGGAATTCGCCCGGTGGTCACCTCGGACGCCGACGCCATCACCAGCATCTACAACCACTACGTCACGCAAACCATCGTGACCTTCGAGGAAGATCCCGTTACGCCCGCCGAGATCGTGCGGCGGATCGAAGACGTGCAATCCGGATCGTTGCCTTGGCTGGTCGCCGAACGGCGCGGAGCCATCGTTGGCTATGCCTACGCCACCAAGTGGAGGCCTCGCCGCGCTTACCGCTTCTCGACCGAAGTAACTGTCTATTCGGCCCCTGGGATGGGCGGACAGGGGATCGGCTCCCGTTTGTACGAATATCTCCTGCCGGCGCTTCGGGAGTGTGGCATCCATGCCGCCATGGGCGGAATCGCGCTGCCCAATGATGCCAGCATCGGCCTGCACGAGAAGTTCGGCTTCAGGAAGGTCGCGCATTTTGAACAGGCGGGCTTCAAGTTCAATCGCTGGATCGATGTCGGCTACTGGCAACGGCTCGTGTAGCAATCTTCTCGTACTGCTGGCGCGCCTTCTCAATCGCCTGCCGCAAATCGCTGATGTTTCGGCGCAGATCTTCCCTGCTCACGCCATCGCCGGAGCCTGGGTACCGCGCGATGGAACTCCAGCGCGTCTCCTCCAGACGAGCCGCAAGATCGTCTAACAGATCCAGACGCACCTTCGCCGCCTGACGCGCAGGTTCCTGTTCCGTGATCGTTGGCGAGCC
>JAEUQD010000569.1 GCA_016789925.1 Bryobacterales bacterium
CTTTGCCGCTTTCAGCCAGTTCACAGCCGCGGCGATGCGGGTTGGATCCGCCATGCCGGTCTCCTGCAAGGCGATGACAGCCATGGCAGTGGCGTTCACGTCGCTATTGGTCATCGGAGGCCGCGGAGCCATGCCCGGAAAGCTTCCGTCGGTGCGCTGCATCGAACTGATCGTCTGCACCAGCGTCGGAACCTGGTCGTTCTGCGGATCGTCGGCCATGAGGCCCAGCAGAAGATAACTCAGCGTGGCCGGCGCGTCGGGAACCGAGTGCGGCGTAGCCGTCATCAATCCGCCCATGGGCTTCAGGAAACCGGCCACCATCTTGCGCTGCTGCGCGCCCAATTCTTCGTTTACGGCCAGCCCATTCGCGCGGGCGCTCTTCAACGCCATCGCCGGCAGCGACTGGTTATGGCAGGACGCGCAGCCCGACACCTTGAAGAATTGAATCGAGGAGGTCTGAAGCAGCGGAATTGCCTTCTGCGCGGCATCGCGAATCGTGGCCGTCGCCAGTTGCCGCGCCGCTTCGCGCGTCAGAAAAGCTACCGCCTCGGTGTTCCCCCGCGGACGGGCCCAATCCACCGCCGTTTCGCCCTTCGCGTTCCTGGCATCGGCTTTCGCGCCCGCCTTCACCAGCCGCTCCAGGATCGCGGCGTTCCCCGTCTCCGAGTACGCGGCCCACATCAACGGTGTGTTGCCGGCCTTGTCCGGCGTCACCGCGTCCGCGCCGCTGTCCAACAGCAGCGACACCAGTTCCACACTGTCGCGCTGAATTGCAACCATGAGGGGAGTCGTGCCGTCATCCACGCGGGCGTTCACGTCCGCCTTGGCGGCCAGCAAGGCGCGTGCGTTCTCGGTATTTCCCGCCAGCGCGGCATACACGAGCGCCGTCGCACCGTGGGCATTCCGACCATTGGGGTCCGCCTTGCCCGCCAGCAACAACCGGAGGCTCTTGCCGTCGCGAATGCGCGCCGCCTCGATCAGCGCCGTGTTTCCGCCCGCGAAATACCCGCTGGGCGTCAGCGACGGAGTCTTGTCGGCGATGTTCGGATCGGCGCCCGCATCCAGCAACACCCTCACCACCGCATCGCCTCCAGGCCGGGCAGCAGCCATGATCAGCGCCGTCTGCCCCAACGGATTCAGCGCATTCACCGCGGCGTCCGACTCGATCGCCGCCCGGGTCGCCCCCACATCGCCGCGCCGCGCGGCGTCAAACAAGATCGTGTTGGCCTCGTGGACCGTGGCCGCCTGCGCCGCCACAACAGCGGCGAATAACAAGGTTGCGCGTTTGAGCATCTGATTTCTTCTCCACCACAGAACGCGCAGAAATTTTCTGTGGTGGATCAATCTGCCAGCAGTGGGAATTGCATCGCCAAGACGGCTAAAGATTCACATCCACCACTTCGTCGAACACCGTGGGCGATAGTGTGATGCCCGCGATCCGGAACCGTTCGAGGATCTTCGGCAACACGCCCGTGGCCCGGAATCGCCCTTGCACTTTCCCGGCGTCGTTAATCCCCATGCGGTCGAAGGTAAAGATCTCCTGCAAGGCCACCGCCTCATCCTCGACTCCGATCACTTCGGCGATCGAGATGATCTTGCGCGTCCCGTCCTGTAGCCGCGAAATCTGAACCACCAGCTTGATCGCCGAGGCAAGTTGCTGAACCACGACGCGCGTCGGCAGTTCCAGATCCGCCATCAGAACCATCGCCTGGAGGCGCGAGAAAGCGTCCTTCGGCGAGTTGGCGTGGATCGTGCTCATCGATCCCTCCACACCGGTGTTCATGGCCTGGAGCATGTCCAGCGCCTCGGGCCCGCGGCATTCGCCAACGATGATGCGGTCCGGACGCATCCGAAGCGCAGTCCTCACAAGCTGGCGCTGGTTGATGCCCCCCTGCTTATTCAGATTGGGCGGGCGCGTTTCCAACTTGATGACGTGCCGCTGCTGGAGTTGCAACTCCGCCGTGTCTTCGATGGTGATGATCCGTTCTTCTTCCGGGATAAACCGCGACAGCGCATTCAGCGTCGTGGTTTTGCCGGAACCGGTACCGCCTGACACGAGCACCGTCGCCTTCGACTGAACGGCGGCCGCCAGAAACCGCAGCATGCCCGGCATCACGGTCCGGTTGGCGATCATCTCGTCGGACGTGATGACATGCCGCCCAAACCGCCGGATCGACAGCGCGGGCCCGTCCAGCGCCAGCGGCGGCACAATCGCGTTCACGCGCGACCCATCCAGAAGTCTTGCGTCCACCACCGGGTTGGCTTCGTCGATCCGCCTGCCCACCAGCGAGACGATTTTTTCGATGATGTGCAGCAAGTGGACGTTGTCCTTGAATCGGACCGGCGTTAGCGACAGTTTCCCCTGGCGCTCCACGTAGACCTTGTTGTAGCCGTTCACCAGGATGTCGGAAATGGATGGCTCTTTCAGGAGAGGCTCCAGCGGCCCTAATCCCAACACTTCGTCAAGCACCTCTTCGACGATCTTGTTCTGCTCGGCCGATGTCATCGGGACGCGCTCGTCTTCCAGCAGGCGCTCGACTACGCGGCCGATCTCCGAGCGCACACGGTCCTTTGGCAGGGACGAGACGCGGTCGAGGTCGAGCACTCCGATGAGCTTTCTATGGACTTCCGACTTCAATTCGAATGTGCGATCGGCGGTGCGCGGCGGTCCTGGACGGTAGTTGCTTCCCAAAATGATCCCCCTGGAGCTTAAATTGTAGCTGTGCTGCGGCGTCATTTTCTGCTCTCCGGGCTAGCACCCGTCGCCGGGCCGCCCGTAGTCGCGCTCGCGCGTCATCCGGAGTTGCTCCGCGGGTTGGGCGAGGGGTTCCGGTTCTTCCGGCGGGCCTACGCCGCCCGGCCTACCCGGGAAGGGGCTGTCTTGTCGCTCGAGACCGGCTTCTTTCCGCATGCCGCCGCAGGCAAGCCTCACCTGCTGCGCGTCCTGGACTGGCAGGGCGGACCATTGCCGCCTGCGCCTCTGCTGATCGTCACCGCGGCGCATGGCGGTATCGCGGACGACTGGCAGGAAAAGTCGGTCAGGGTGCCGCTGGCTGTTCGCGGACGCGGCTTCGAGCCCGGCGCCGAGGATGCTCTTGTGTCGGTCGCCGACGTTGCCCGCGGTCTGGAACGCCGCGAATCCATCTTCTCCTATGGGAAGCTGGGGCAACCCGGCGAATGGCGCATGGTCGTGCGCGGCCTGGACAAGCTGGTCGCCAACACGCGTATGGAAGTGGCCGGCTTGTTCAACCTGGGGCTCGACCCGCGGGAGGAGTCTAACTTGGCGGAGTCCCATGGACACGGCCTGCTTCGCGATGAGTTGCTGGCTCACTTACGCGCCTGGATGAAACAAATCTCCTACCGGATTGATCCCTCCGGGCTCAAACAGCGCCCGTAACTGGCCACTACCCAAACAGACTAACTACCGCTTCGCGTAAGCCTTCCTGGTCCCGGTGCGCTCATTCTCCACGCTGAACGATGCGTTCTTGTCCGCGGAGACCTTCAGGCCGTGCCCTTGGCACTTCTCTTCCAAATTGGCGATGTGATCTTCAGCAACGTTATTCTCTCTGCCCCCGGCGAGTGCAAAGTGAACCTGCCAGAAGTCCTCCAAGCCCGGAGAACCCTTCACCACCTGCCACGCCGCGGGCGAACCGCCTTTCTTCGCGCCGTTGTTCATAATCGCAACACGGGGGCGTAGCCCGTGCACAATCGCCGCCGGCCCCGAGGCGTCCATCCCGTGGTGGGTGGTCAGGTACACATCCACGTTACCCAACCGGTTCTCCGGACACGCGAGTTCCAATTCCTTGTTCCAGGTAAGGTCGCCCAAGTCGACAAACCGGAACTTGCCGAACTCTACCAGAATGCCGAGCGAGCGTGCGTTCTCGGTCGGGTCCGGCTTCTTCTGCGCCACCCCATTGCAGGCCGGGTTCGCGCCACTCCCCTTTAGCCCCTTGCTCACGATGTCCCCCCGCGCGGTCACCACCCGGATCGTTGCGCCCTTCACCGGCAACAGATCGCCGGGTTTCACCACCAGGTGCTTACCCTTAGCCACCGCACGCTGATAACTTTGCGTCAGCTTGTCGGCGCCCGGTCCGGTTTCGGTATTCGGTCCATGATCGACAAATGTCGCAACAGGTATCGTTTCGGCCAGTTGTTCGACGCCACCCACGTGATCCAAATGGTAGTGCGTCACCACCAGGTAATCGATTTTGCTGAGTCCGGCTTTTCTGGCCGCCGCCGCAATCCGCTGTGCATCCCGCTTGTCCGGCATGGGCCACCCGGCGTCCACCAGAACCGATTCTCCCTTCGGAGTCACGATCAGGGTAGCCTGCCCCCCCTCGACATCCACGAAATAGATGTCGAGCGTCTTGGCGGCGAAGGCGCTCGCACTCCACAAAAACGCAGTCAGCAAGGCAAGTCTGGTGCTCATTGCCCCAAATCGTACCATGGCTCGCATCTTGCCTGAACCACCGCCCATCGAATACCGTATGGAAGAGTAGAAGAGGTTCTCCTGGAATGCCTTACTGCACACAATGCGGACAGCAGGTCACCGCAGCCGCCCGGTTTTGCGGCGCTTGCGGAACTGCGCAGCAAACCGCAACGGCCACTGGCACGTTTCTCGACCGCATAGAGCCCCGGACCGCCTCGATCCTTTGCTACGTCCCGATCCTGGGATGGGTGGCCTGTATCATCATACTGGCGTCGCAGCGTTTCCGGGCTGATCGCGAAACTCGCTTTCATGCTTCCCAGGGCCTTTATCTGTTTGTGGCCTGGTTGATTCTCGACTGGGGCCTGCAACCCTTTTTGGCTGTGCTTCCCTTACCCTCGTTCTATAGCTCGGTCTACAAGGGGCTGAAGCTGATCTTGATCGGCGCCTCGGTCTTCATGATTGTCAAGACCAGCCAGGGCGAACGCTACAGTCTGCCCGTGTTTGGAGAACTAGCCGAAAAATCCGTCGCTGAACAGCGCTAACATACTCTAAAACTACCGGGCTTACTGGTACTTTGAGTACGCAGTACTTGTACATATCGTCTTTTCGCACCTTGCCGCCAACAACTGCCTGCCCTCATACTGGGACATAGCAAAGATCTTCATGCAGGGAACTAGCCAGCAGTTGAGCACTCATGAGGTTGCACGACTGCTCTCGCTTGTAGAGAGCGAGCGGCGCTATTTCCAGGAGATCGTCGCCGGTCTCCCTGTTCCCGTCGCTACAGTCGATGCCAACTTATCCTTTACGTCGGCGAATCGCGCGTTTCGAAGTCTGTTCGGATTACCACTCACCGGCGAGCTTTCCCGCACGTTGGATCTCGCTGTTCCCATCGACGGTCTCCGCTCGAGTGCCTTGGCTACTCTTCAGACCACTGAGCCGTTTATTGAAGTCTATCCGCGGGTAGCGACGGCCGCGGGCATCCGCCCCCTTCGTCTGAACTTGCTCTTGCTGCCTCACTGGGATCTGGAGTCCCCGACTGGGGTCCTGGTGCAAATCGAGGATCTCTCCAACCCGCATGCGGAGAATCCCGTTTCGGTTTCTCAGATTCAGCATATTCCTGTCCTCTTCTGGACCGTCGACGTAGCCCGCTCCCAATTCCTCGCGATTGGCGGGCCCGGGCTGACCATGTTAACTGTTCCCCGCGACCTCTGGGTGGTGGGTGCTGACTTCTGGTCGGCGCGAGTGATGGCCAGCGACATCCTCGATTACCGGTCGTTTTATCAGCTCCTCCTCGCCGGCAGCACGGTGCGCGCCTGCGACTACCGGGCCGCCTCGACCGGTCCGGACCCCCTCTGGCTCCGGGATATGGTGAGTGTCGAGCGGCTTCCCAACGGTACGCCAATCAAGTTGCATGGCATGACGCTGGACGTCACGCAGACCCGCCGCCGCGAGGATGCCTCCGCCCAGCACTCCAAGATCACCGCCTTGGCGCGCCTGGCCTCCCTCACCGCTCACGACTGCAACAACCTGCTGATGATCATGAGTGGCCATGGCGAGGAATTGATCGAAAGCCTGGCGCCCGACCATCCCCTGCGCACCAACGTCCAGGAAATCCTCTATGCCGGCGGCCGCCTGTCGACGCTCACCCGCCAGCTCACCGAATTCGTCCGCCACACTGCCGCCCAGGTGCAACCCTTCCCAATCGATGCATGGCTCGCCGATATTCACTGGCATATTCGTCAAGAGGTGCCTCGCGCCATTGAATTGGTCATGTCTTTGAAGAGTTCCGGGGCAGCGGTCCAGGCCGATCGCGAGGTGCTGGGACAAGTCCTCCAGACCCTGGTCCAGCGCGCCGCCGAGGCGATGCCGACAGGCGGCACGTTGACGATTGAAACCGCCCCCTACGAACTCACCGACGCCATCACCGGAAGCCTTTCCCCGCTTCCGGCTGGTTCCTACATCCAGTTGTGCGTGCGTGACACCGGAGCGCCCATTCCCGCCAATAGGTTTCAATGCCTTTTTGAGCCAAACATCAATGGCGAAGCGACAAGGCATAACTTCGCCAGTCTGTATAGCAGCGTGCGCGAAATGAACGGCGACCTCTCCCTCCGGTCCGATGCTGAGCGTGGTACCGTATGCTACATACTGTTGCCACGGGTAGTTTCAGCCGAGATTCGGCCACCGGAAGAGCCCGCCCTCCAGGCCTCTGCTCTGGAAACCATCCTTGTCGTCGAAGACGAACGCAGAATTCGTGCGCTCATCTGCAAGATCCTCGTCCGTTACGGCTACCGCACACTTGAGGCTTCCGATGCCCGCGAGGCGCTCGATCTGGCCCGGTCGCATATGGGCGACATCAAACTTCTGCTCACCGATGTCGTGATGCCCGGCCTTAGCGGCGTGGAACTGGCCGCTTCGCTCCGCGAGCTGCGCACCGACTTGAAGGTGCTGTTCATTTCCGGCTATCCCGGTGTGCCGGGTGTGTCGGCGTCCCATCTGCCGCCCGGTTCCAGCTTCCTGCAAAAACCGTTCACATTGCAGTCGCTGGTCGCCAAGGTGCGTGAGACAATCGGCGCCTCCCGCTCATCCACCGCTGCCGCGGATTAGGCCGCGTTCGGACTCGTCCAGGCTCTGGCAGCGAGTCTCGGGCAAGGTGAACATCAGCAGCGCCGACGCACAGAAAAAGCTCGCGTTCAGCGCGAGCCCGGTCCCGTAACCCGCCCGGTCGGCCACGAAACCCACTCCCCAAGGAGCCAAGGCGCAGAGTGCCCGTCCGAAGTTGTAGGAAAATCCCAGTCCGATGCCCCGGACCGCCGTGGGAAACAGCTCCGCCAGCATTGCCCCAAACACCGAAAAATAGCCGCTGCCGGCGAAGCCCAGTAACGGACTCAGGGCCAGCAGAAACCCCGGAGAACCAGTGGCCAGCCCATAGACCGGAGTTAAGACCGCCGCCGCCAGGACGTAGGCGGCGAATACCGGACGGCGTCCGAAGCGATCGGCCAGCCAACCGAAACTCAGATAGCCGGCCAGGGCTCCCAACTGTACGCTCATCATCCACCGGCTGCCCGCGGCGACGCCCAAGCCCGCGCCACCGGCCGATTGCGGTTCAGCCAGAAACGTCGGCAGCCAGGTGAATAACCCCCAGTAGCCAAGCAAGACAGCGGTTGCCGTCGCGGTTGCGCGCAGGGTGAGTCCGGCAAGACTTCCTCGAAACAGAATGCGCCAGTCGGAGTCCGCCTTGCGGTGAATCCAAACGGGCGGCTCCTCGACGGTCCAGCGGATAACAACGGTCACCAGCGCGGGAAGTACGCCCACCAGGAAGAGGACCCGCCAGCCCCAACGCGGCAGCACGAACCCGGATATGGCGGCCGCCGCCAAGTAGCCCAACGCCCAGCCGGACTGCATGATGCCCATGGCTCTGCCACGCTGGCTGGCCGGCCACCACTCGGCCACCAACACGGCTCCGGCGGCCCATTCCCCACCCAGTCCGAGGCCGATCAACGCCCGCCAGAAAAGAAGCTCCGCAAGATTTCCGGACGTGGCCGCGCCCCCCGAGGCCAGGGAATAGATGAGAATCGTGTAGATCAGCGTGCGCCGGCGTCCCCACCTGTCCGCCAGTGCGCCCGCCGCCACCCCTCCCACGGCGGAGGTGACCAGCGTTAGACCGCTTACCAGTCCCGCCTGCTGGTTGGTTAGCCCGAACTCCGCACGGATGGCGCTCAGGGCAAAAACGTAGAACAAAACGTCCATCGCATCGAGCAGATACCCAAGCTGAGCCGCTCCCAAAGCCAGCCATTTTTGCGCCGGACGCCGCATCTGCCTTAGACTAGCAGTAACCTTGCTCGTGAGAAGCACGCCTTATCGATTAGCTTCTCGTGTATCCTTTGGAGTAGTGTCCTAACATGTCGGCGATTACGAATCCGCGCCCCAGTCCCGCACCCGCTCCCGTTCGCCCGGTGGCTCCGCCGGAGCACCCCGAAACAAGTGGAGGCAAACCCTGGCTTTGGCTGTCCGGTTTGGTTGCGATTCTGATCGTGGCCGGGTTGCTCTACCAGTTCTGGTGGAAACCGAAGCAGGAAGCCCAACAAGGCGCGGGACCTGTTGCGACCAAGACGGTTAAGGTCACGACGGGACCGGTTGTTAAGACCCTCCGATTGGCGGGGACTACGGCCTCGCGGGAATTCGCCAACATCACGGCCCCGATTCAGCGCGGTCCCGAGTCGGGAAGAGAACTGATTCTGCTGTACTTTGTCTCCAATGGCGCCCGCGTGAAGAAGGGTGAGTTACTGGCGCAAATCGATTCGAAGGGCGTAGAAGATCACATTGACGATATTGGCGACGACATCGAGCGGGCCGAGGCGGACATCCGCAAACGCCGGGCCGAGCAGTTGATCGATCTTGAGAATCTGAACCAGACGCTGCGTGTGGCCAAGTCGGAGTGGGAAAAAGCGCTGCTGGAAGCCAAGGCGGCCGAAGTACGCACGACGATCGATCAGGAGTTGCTGCGGCTGTCGACCGAGGAGGCTGAAGCCCGGTATAAGCAGGCTTCCGCCGATGTCGCCTTCAAGAAGGCCGGGCATGCCGCCGAACTTCGAATTCTGGAGATCACCAAAGAGCGTCACATCCGCCACCGTGGCCG
>JAEUQD010000279.1 GCA_016789925.1 Bryobacterales bacterium
TTAGAGTGTTTAAAACAATCTGCTTGCGTTTTGTATTCACTTGCTGTGTAATTAAGGGCGGCTGGCTGTGATGACCTCCCCCAAGCGTTATCTACGAACGATCGCGTCATTTTTGGTGCAGCTGATTCTGGCGACCGAGGCGCTGGAGGCAGCCAAGCGCAAACGCCCGGTATCGCGGAAAGCGATCACGGGCAAGACGGTCAGGCCCGGCAAGGCTCGTCTACGACGGCCGGCCGGTAAGCGGAGACCCAAGCCTCGCCCCGCTCCGGTGGAAACCCAACCCCGTGTGGCGCCGGAGTCTCGGGTCGAATCTGCCCCGACGGTTTCTGCACCAGTGGAACCCGTACCGGCGTCATCGGTGGCGTTTCGTCCCGCTGTGTTTACGGCGCCCGTTCCGGTGGCGGACTGGGATTACGGCACTCCGAAGCTCGAACCAAAGCCGCGAGTAGAGTACCCGATCCTGCGTGCAGTGGACCGCCCCCACTTCGAACCTCTGGTTCTGCTGGCGCAAGGGGCGACTCCGGCACCGGGTTCAGCCCCCCGGCCCATCGACGCACCAAAGCCGGCGGCGGCTCCCGCTCCAGCGCGGCAGAAGTATGCCCCGGTCCCCCTGTCGCTGGGACTGATCGGCGGCGGCCAGTTGCGCGACCTGTTCGAGACTACGCTGGGTCCCACCAACTCGCTGGAGGACACGAGCGGCCGCGTCATCGTGGGGCCGACAATTCAGTTCCACTGGGACCGGTATGCCGTGCAGCTTGACGCCCTGTATCGCGGCTACGGCCTGCGGTCATCGGGGAACTTGCTCGGCCTGGGCTTCAGCAACCGGTCGACGGGCCGCACCTGGGAATTTCCGTTGCTGCTCAAGCGCAAGTTCAATTCACCGGAGATGGGCTTCCGGCCGTTTATTGGTGCGGGCATTGCGATGCGCTATCTGGGCCAGACGTCGACGCTCTCGGCCACCGATCAATCGGCTAGCGAGCAGACGACAACGAAGCAAATGAGCTTTGGTCTTCCGTTGGCGGCGGGGATGGAGTTTCACTTGAACCGTTTCCGGCTGAGTCCGGAATTGCGCTACACGTTGTGGACGGCCGACAACGCGACGCCGATCCGGACGCAGTTGTTCGATCCGAATTACAACCAGTTCCAACTCCTGTTCGGCTTCACGTTCTGAGGGCATCCGGCACTGGCGCCTGTCGACGCGGCACGGGCGAGATCCTCTCGCGATCGCGACGGCTGCAGCGAATCTTGTTTCCTCTGTCGATGGGCGCAGAGTACCATGACTTACAGACCCCATTGGGGGTAGAAAGCCGTCGTACCTGGGGGCATGATTTGCCTGTTCAACGAAACCAAGGCATGGTAGACTCAGGGGATAACGAAGGGCTGATCCGGAAGGGTGCAGTCACAAAACAAAGACAGAGCCGCTAGCTTGTGAAGGCGGGCGTCATAGGTTCGTTGCCCCCGAGGCGATTTTGGGCGGGAGCGTCCGACCATCTACCTAGTTATGTGAGGTGGGGCCGACCGGGACAATTGGACCGTATTCGAAGTCGGATAGGCGCAGCGCGCCGCGAGCTGTCCAGCTCACAGTGCGTCCATAAGAGTCTCGGAGATCGAAATGCGCAGCGTACTTGTAACCGGAGGCGCCGGTTATATCGGAAGTCACACGTCCAAGTTGTTGGCGAAGCTCGGACACAACCCTGTCACGCTGGATAACCTGAGCATGGGGCACCGCTGGGCGGTTCGCTATGGACCGCTGGTGGAAGCCGACCTGAGCGACGTGCGCGCGACGGAGCGAGCCCTGGAAGAGTACCAGATCGAGGCGGTGGTCCACTTTGCGGCGAACGCCTATGTGGGCGAATCGGTACGCGATCCGGGTAAGTATTTTCAAAACAACGTAGCCAATAGTCTGAATCTGCTGAACGCGATGGTTCGGACCGGGGTGCGCCGGATTGTCTTTTCGTCCACGTGTGCCACCTATGGGAACCCGACGCGGCTACCGGTGGATGAAGAGCATTCGCAGAAGCCGATCAATCCGTACGGAGAATCGAAGCTGTTCATCGAAAAGGCGCTGCGGTGGTATGCGGAAGCACACAACATTCAGTGGTGCTCATTACGTTATTTCAATGCGGCTGGAGCGGATCCCGACGGGGAGTTAGGCGAGGCGCATGCCCCGGAAACGCACTTGATTCCGCTCACAATCCAGGCAGCGCTCGGAGAGGGAGGACCGGTTCGAATTTTCGGGACGGACTATGCGACCCCCGACGGGACCGCCATCCGCGATTTCATTCACGTGATGGATTTGGCCAGTGCCCATGCGGCCGCGCTGGACTACCTGGAAGCGGGAGGAGAGAATCGGGCAATCAATCTGGGCACAGGCGAAGGCCACTCGGTGCGGGAGATCATCCGGGCCGTGGAGGAGGCTTTAGGAACGGATGTTCCGGTGCAGGAAGCGGCTCGGCGCGAGGGGGACCCGGCAGTGCTGGTGGCGAATCCGGATCGAGCCCGACGTGAACTCGGCTGGCGGCCGCAGTTTTCCGACCTGAAGACGATCATCGGTACGGCATGCGAATGGGAGAGTCGGCTCTCTCGCACACTGGTGGCGGCTGACTAGCCGCCGAGTAGCCACCAATGCCGATCTCTGAATCTCCTCTTACCATTCCGTCTTCGGCGGGCACTCGGGCCGGCGCTGAAATGCCGCGTCCCGAGGTCCGCGGCAAATTCCTGTATGCCGGCGACGAGAAACTGATTGTCAAAGGTGTGACGTACGGGACGTTCCGCCCGGACGCGGAGGGCCGACAGTTTCCGCCGCCAGAGCAGGTGCGCGCCGATTTCGCACAGATGCGGGCCAATGGCGTGAACGCGGTGCGCACGTACACGCCGCCTCCGCGCTGGCTGCTGGACGAGGCGCAGGCGGAAGGTCTTCGGGTGATGGTGGGCTTGCCCTGGGAGCAGCACATCGCCTTTTTGGACGAGCCGGGCCGGGCGGAGGAGATCAAGCGGCGCGTGCAAGAGGCCGCGGCGGAGTGCGCCCAGCATCCCGCGTTGCTGTGTTTCGCCGTGGGCAACGAGATTCCGGCTTCGATCGTGCGGTGGCACGGGCGGCGGCAAGTTGAACGATTTCTGCGGGAGTTGTACGAGGCGGTAAAGAGGCTTGATCCAGAGGCGCTGGTGACTTACGTCAATTTCCCGACGACGGAGTACCTGGAGACCGGATTTTTCGACTTCTTGTCGTTCAACGTGTATCTGGAGTCGCGGGCTACGCTGCGAGCCTATCTGGCGCGGCTGCACACACTGGCTGGAGACAAACCGCTGCTGATGGCCGAAGTGGGTCTGGACAGCCGGCGCAACGGCGAACTCCATCAAGCAGAGGCGCTGGACTGGCAGATTGAGACGGTGTTTACGGCAGGATGCGCGGGCGTATTCGTGTTCGCGTGGACGGATGAATGGTACCGTGGCGGCTTCGACATCGACGACTGGGATTTTGGTCTGGTAACGCGGGACCGGCAGGCGAAGAAGGCGCTGCTGGCGGTGCGTTCGGCCTTCGCCGACCCGTTCCAGGCGGCCCGGCGGGAATGGCCGTCGATTTCGGTGGTGATCTGCACTTACAACGGATCGCGGACGTTAGAAGAGTGCTTGTCGAGAGTGGTGAGGCTGAGTTATCCGAACTATGAAGTGATCGTGGTGAACGACGGGTCGACGGATGGGTCGGAAGAGATCGCGCGACGCTACCCGGTGAAGTTGATCAGTACTCAGAATGGCGGGTTGAGCCGGGCCCGGAACGTGGGTGCGGAAGCGGCACGCGGGGACATCGTGGCGTACCTGGACGACGATGCCTATCCGGACGAGCAGTGGCTGCATTTTCTGGCGATCGCCTATCTGGAGCACCCGGAGTGGATGGGCGCCGGCGGTCCGAACGTGCCTCCGGCGGGCGACGGGCTGGTGGCGCAGGCCGTGAGCAACTCGCCGGGCGGTCCGCTCCACGTGCTGGTTACCGACGAGGAAGCGGAACATATTCCGGGGTGTAATTCAAGCTTCCGGCGCGAGGCGCTCCGAGCCGTCGGCGGGTTTGATCCGACGTTTCGGGTAGCGGGCGACGACGTCGACTTGTGCTGGCGAATTCTCGACCGGGGCTGGAAGATCGG